>JACKEB010000010.1:1500000-1599342 GCA_020633205.1 Polyangiaceae bacterium | reverse complement strand
CAGGGCTTTCACCAGGTGTGGCGGAACCTGCTCCCGCGGAACCGTGTGCGCGTGATCCAATCGGTGGTCGCACGCGTGGACGTGGACGAGCCGAACGGCGATGTGGAGATCGCGCTCCAGCCCTGGGTGGGCGAGGCGCTCAAGGGAGATGGCCGTGCCGCGTAGGATCCGGGGACGCGACTCCGACGCGGTGGTGGTCCGCGCGAAGCTCAAGCCGCGACCCAAACCTGCGAAGGCTGCAGATCCACCCGGAACGTGCCGACGCCCCGCGTACGTTGCGCGGCTGTTGGCCCTCGCGCATCAGCTGCGTGGTGTGCTCGAGCGCGGCGAGGTGAGCGGCGTCGGAGAACTCGCGCGGCGACTCGGCGTGTCGCAGCCGCGGGTGACCCAGATCTTGAACCTCACCTACCTGAGCCCGGCGATCCAGGCGTACGTCGTGTCGCTGGAGGCTGCGGACGGGGTCGAGCCGATGACGGAGCGGCCGCTGAGGGAGGCGGTGAAGAGCGTGGGATGGTGGGGGCAGCGATACAAGAGTGAGTTAGCAGGAGCCCAGATCCACCCGGATCACCTCTCGACGCGCGGCTATCCAAGCATCCGGCTATCCGATCGGCTCCATTGAAGCGTGCATAGGGCGCCTGGCGAAGTCCGTTCGTTGGCGAGTCGGACATTGTCTGTCTTGCCTTCATTCAATTCTGACACGGGCTGTGGGTTCCGAAGTATGCTGATACGAATAGCTCGCGGACGGAGGTACGGCACGTGTTGAACCTTGGTACCAAGAAGGCAGCCCTCGCCCGGTTGAGGCAGGCAGCGGAGCGGCATGAAGCGGAAGTGTCGGAGACCACCCAGGCCGCAATCGAGCTGCACGGACTGCGCTGTGAATCGGTCGAGCTTATCGTCCAGGTGGAGAACTTGGTGAATCGCCTTGCGAACGCACCAAAGGAGTTCGAGCGGGTCATCTCAGAGGTACGCGTCGAAGTGAGTCACTTCAACGACACCGTAGAGAGGCTCCATGTTGAAGGCAGCCGCGTGGAGCGGGTCAGCGGCGGAACGGCGGCTAGCGGCATCGCGGCGGGCGTGGGCGTGGCGGCATTCGGTCCGACGGCTGCCATGGCCGTAGCTACGACATGGGGTACCGCGAGCACAGGCACCGCGATAGCCGCGCTCTCCGGTGCTGCGCAAACCAGCGCAGCGCTAGCGTGGCTTGGAGGCGGAGCCACGGCAGCCGGTGGGGGTGGTATGGCCGCCGGACAGGCCTTCCTGGCGCTGGCTGGTCCCGTTGGGTGGACGATTGGTGGCGTCGCAATAGCCGGCGGCGTTGCGCTGACTCACGTGCGCAACGGGCGCATCGCGAAAGAGGCGACTGATGAGGCGGAGCGTATCGAAGGCGAAGTTCGTGCACTTGGCGCGTTGCGAACGGAAATCGGCGAACTCTCTGCTCTCACGCAGGAGCACACCGACGGCTCTCAAGCGCAACTGCGTGAGATGAGCCCAGCGCCAGACGACTACCTCCTTTTCACGCTAGATCAGAAGGCACAACTCGCGGCGCTCATTAACAATATTCGTACGCTCGGCAAGCTGTTGAATCGGCAGGTGTCTGATGCCTGATAACATTCCCGACGAGCCGCATCTCACCGCTCAGGCCGCCGCAGCCTTTGTTGCGCAGGAACAGGCTCAACGCGCCGCTACGCTGCAGACACAAACCGGCGATCTTCACCGCCTCGCGGATCTTTGGTCAAAGGACTACGCGGATGCGACCACCGAGCTTCAGAAGGTCGTCGAGTTCGTGAAGAACCCTCAGGGGATCCTCGGGAATCCTGGAACCAAGCATGGCGAGGTAGCCGAGCAGGTCGAGGTGGCTGTGCGGAACGCACGCGACTACATGGCCCACCTCAAGCCGAGTGCCGCCATCGACGTCGTGCATCGCACCGGGCCCGTCGACTACGTGATTGATGGCGTTGACGTGCAGTCGAAATTCATCAATGGCACGCGCAACACCCTCGACCACATCCTAGATCACGCGCACAAGTATGAAGCGTTCGACGGCGTCTACCACATCCCCCGCGACCAATACGCCGAGGCCTTGAGTGTTCGCGCCGGAGAGAGCACCGAGCTCGGGACACGAGCACAGCAGGCGCTACTCCGAAAGATCTCCGAGGTTGAGGCAAGCACTGGCCGACCCTTCGAAGAGGTCGTGCGACCCGGCGTCTCAAGCTACCGGGATGTTCAGTTGGGCCCGCGTGCGGTGCTGGGTCCGAATGCTCCCGAAGGGCCGGTGCACGATACGATGCGCCGTCACCAAGAGGAGGTCGACCGCTCGCGCAGGGCTCAGCAGCAAGACCTCCGCGATCGTGACGCCGCGAACCGTGCAGCCGCCGAGCCTTCGCTCGCCGGCGCGGCGCAAGCCGCGGCTATGGGAGCCGCTGCGGGAGCGGGCGTGCAGCTGGCCACAGGCATCTATGCGAAGCTGAGGCAGGGCAAGAACCCACTTCGAGGGGACTTCACACGACAAGACTGGGCAGATCTTGGCGTGGGGGCCACCAAGGGCGCCGTATCGGGTGGAGTCAGTGCCGCGGGGATCTACACCCTGACCAACTGCACTGACCTCGCAGCGCCCTTCGCTGGCGCCGTGGTGAGTTCAGCCCTTGCGCTGAACAAGGTCAGGGCTCGCTACCACGCCGGGGAAATCGACTTCGACGAGTTTGTCGATCTGGGGCAGCTCGTATGCGCGGAGGGAGCCATTGTCGGGCTAACGACGGCGATTGGGCAGACAGTGATCCCGTTGCCGATACTCGGTGCGTTGGTCGGCGCTGCGGCGGGTCGCCTGATGGTTAGCGTGTACTCCTCGTACCTCGGCGAGGATGAGAAGCGCCTCACCGCCGCACTAGAGAAGCGGTTCGACCATGCGGTTCAAAGGTTGGACGCGTCGCTCCTGGTTAGGCTCGAAAGTCTGATCGCGGAGTATGAGCGCCTTGGCGTTCTCACCACCGCCGCGTTCGACCCGACCCTGAACGCCCAGCTGCGGCTTTCCGTAAGCGTCAGACTTGCCCAAGCCCACGGCGTTGCTGAGGCTGAGATCATCAAGAACGAGGACGACCTGGACGTGTTCATGCGCTCGTGAGGGAGGTTGTATGATTGACGTATCGCTGATCCTGAGTGACTTCGACGGCCCGACGTATCTCAATGCGCTGATTGCCGTTGCCCAAGTCGACGGCGTGAAACCCGAAGAAGAAGCGTTTATCAATGGGCAAGCTGAGGCTATGGGTTTGCCCTTACCAGACTTGGCAACGCCGGCGGACGTCGCAGCGAGCGCGGTCGCGTCCACCGTCACGAAGCGCATCATCGTTAGGGACTGTATCGTGTTGGCGTCCGTCGATGGCAGCTACACTGAGAACGAGCGCAAGCGCATCTTCGACGTCGCTCGTCACCTCGACGTTTCCGACGCGCTGGTTGAGCGGATGGAGCGTTGGGTGACGGACTACACTCGGATCCTCGAGGAGGGGCAGGCGATCCTATCGGAATAGCGGGCGTAAGTTCCGCAGCCGTTGGCCTTCGTGCACCAGCAGGGGGACGTGCTCGACCGCGTGCGGCGAGCGGTTGAGGGAAGCACTAGAGTCGTCGTGCTAGCTCCAGGTAACGACAGAACGCGTTCGCGAGCTGCATCTGCCGTGGTGTTCTGCATTCGGGTTCGAACAGTCTGGGGCTTGCAACGAGGATGCACGCGCAACGTGCCCGAGACGTGGCGACGTTGAACCGGTTGAGGCTGTAGAGGAACTCCATCCCCCGTGGGGCTTCGTCGGGGGTAGACGTGGCCATCGAATAGATGACGACCGGCGCCTCCTGCCCCTGGAATTTGTCAACGGTGCCAACTCGAGCGTCTGGAAGTCGCTCGCCAATCGCACTTACTTGGGCGTTGTACGGCGCGACGATCAGCACGTCCTTCGATTGAACGGGCCGCCGCCGACCCCTCTGGTCCTGCCATTCGACGGCACCGGTGAGTTGCTCCCAGAGCGCGGCAACTCTAGCCACCTCCTCGGTGGAGCAGCTCGAGTTCCCGTAGTGCTCCACCGAAGCGAAGAATAGTCCAGCGCCAACCAGAGCCTCGGGACCTTCAAGCACCTGCTTCGCAAGACTGTCACGCGAATGCAGGCGCCCTTCGTAGAACACCTCGGAGGTGAACGAACAAATCGAGGGACCGAGTCTCCACGTCTCGGGAAGAAACAGCCCGACGTCCGTCGCGATGGTCTTTCTGGAGCCTAGCAGATGATGCAGCGCAGAGGCTTCGGCGCCATCGGGATGCGAACCCTGAAGGGGTTGCTCGAGTTGCTGTGGGTCACCGAGCAGAACCACGCTCTTGGCTGCTTGCGCTACCGCAAGCACGTTGGCGAGCGACATCTGGCCTGCCTCGTCCACGAAGAGCACGTCTACGGCCTCGGACATCTCCTCCCTCGCCCAGAGCCACGAGGTGCCGGCGCCGACCTGCGCTTCGCCACTCGCGAGCTGGTCGACCACAGCCTTGTTGGTGCCGACCTCCCGAATGGGATCGCCGTCCCACTTCGCGGGCTTGTCCTTCACCTTCTGCGTGCAACGGATGAGAAGACGCTGCTGCTCGGCAATCTCCACGGCCTCGTCGAGAAGGTTGCGAATCACCTTGTGGCTCAGAGCGGTTATGCCGACCTTCTTACCGGCGCGCACCAGCTCGCAGATCATTCGAGCCCCAGTGAAGGTCTTTCCCGCACCCGGTGGCCCTTGAATCGCGAGGACCCCGCGGTCGAGCTCGAGTGCAACGCGCTTCGCAGCGTCCAGCGTCGATTCACCGTCACGGAGAAGCTGCGTTAACTCGATCGACGCCTCCCGCCGCGGCGCTCGCCGGAGCAGAAGGTCACGGCCTGCTCGAAACGCACCGTCGGCGTCCACGTCGTGGTTGGCTACCCAGCGGCCGAGTCGCAGCAGCGCGGCGGCCTGTTCCTCGGCGGGGATGACTCGGTGGACGAATACCGAAGACGGATGGGCGTCTGCCATCGCGCCGTTCTTCTTGATCTCGACGGTCCTCCCGACAACGTCGATCGACTCGACGGTCCCGACGTGGTCGCCGTCGCCGCCTCGCAGTGGGTCATCGTCACGAACGTCGCTGTCCTGCTGCGGAAAGCGATACTGATGCACCGGGCAGCGGTCGGTGCCGCCGACCCGGGCCACGAACTCCAGTCCCGCCAACGCCGAGCGCTCTTCGAGCAGCTCATCGTCGGAGAGGTCCACGAGGCGGAAGTACTCCCACCAGGGCGCCTTCTCTTCGCGGCGGTGCCATTCGAGCATGTGCGCGAGCAGCCACCGCGCTTGCTGAGCGGGGGTGCGCTCCGCGGCATCGTCGGGAACCCCGTCGAGGAGCCGGGCCATGACCACGCGTACCTCGGGCGGTTCCTCGTCGGCGGGCGCGACGTTTGGAACGGCGGGGCGCGGGATGTCTTCACCCGCTGCGACGAGACCCATTCTCAGGCTTTCCAGCCATTCGCGTAGACGAAGCGTCGAGACGCAGTCATCGCGGTTGTAGGCCTCCACCGAGTCTCGGAGTGCTCCTGTAATCCCCCCTGGCTGACCAAGCTCGAGCAAGCGTTCGACCGCGCGCAGCGCCTTCGATGCCTCCCGGAGATCTTCGTCTCGCGCGTAGGCGTAGAACTGCTCAAGGTCCTTGAGTGAGTACCTTTCCACGCTCGCGCGGACGGCTTGCTTAACCACCTTGTGCAGGTCAACGAAGGTCCCCACGCGCAAGAGTTCGTCGACCTCATCTTGGCGGGAACCAAACCTGCCCATGAGGCGCTTTAAGGCGGACGGCTCGTAGGGCGCGAAGTGGTACACGTGCATGGTCGGCCACTGGCGTCGCCGGGTCAGCACAGTGTCGACAAATCGTTCAAAGGCTTCGCGCTCGTCGCTACGTTGCACGGACCACACCTTGTGGTAGGCGGGGCGGTCGCTCTCAAGGGTGGCCCAGCCCAACAGGTACTCGAGTCCGCCATCCAGCGCGAATGGATCCCCCTCGATATCGAAGAACATGTCACCGCTCGACGGCTCCGGGAGCAGAGCCAATCCGCGGTCGGCAGTGCGCGACAGTAGTTCGAAGACAGGCCCTCCGCTCACCCGCGCTTCGAGTTGCACTCGGGCCTGCTCGCGCGCCCGCTCGTAGCTAGCACGGGCTCCCCGGCGTGGTCGCTGTTGAATGGGAAGTGGTAGCGCCGCCAGAGCCGAGAGAGTGTCGACACCCCATTCTTCAAGTTCCTGCCGTTGACCGCGAGAAATGCCAGCAACCAACGAAAGATGGTCATCGGCGCGACGCCGTTGGTCACAGACACGCCACCACCGGCAGGTCTCACACCGCGGAACGGGTTCTGGATAGGTTTGCCTCTCATTCGCCTCGACCGCCCTCTCTAGGTCGGCCTTCACAAAGCGAACGTAGGCGACGAAATCGGTGACACGGAAACTCTCTGCCGTGAAGTCGTTTCCGGGGGAGACCACGTGCATCAGTTCGGGCTGATTCCCCTGCAATCTGGCCACCATTTCCGAGTAACGCACGAGCTGAAGGATCGTTCCGCCACGCGTCTCTCTCGCCAGTTTGGTATCCACCACCTCGTACGAGTGCGAGCCCAACTTGCTCGGGCGCTGTACCCGTCGAAGGATGTCAGCACGACCAACCCATCGGCCATCCTCCAGAAAGGGTTGGACGATCACGTCATGCCCGCTCCGCATCGCCGCGATGGTGGTCTCAACACCAGCGGGTTGATCTGCGGCTGTTGCGTCAAAGACCGACAAGCCCTGGGTTTGTAGAAAATGGATGTACGTGGTTTCCAGTTCGAGCCCGCGCGCTCGAAGTGTTTCCAGGAGGGGGTCCCTCCAGGCGGGATGTGAGATTTCTCCGCACACCGCCTGGCGGTTGAGTCGTGTTAGGTGCTGGCATCCTACGTGGTTGGCTAGGTCAGTCGCCGACAACCCTATCTCGGTGCCCAGAATCCGCATGGTCGCTCCGCTGGAGTGCGAGATGAAGACGTAGGGCTAGCCTCGTTGAAACCAAGCCCTCACGTAGGCTAGCCGAAATTCGCGTCTTTCGCTGGCTTTGGAGAGCGACCGCAGTGATAGGCTCACGCTACTCTCGGCTGATCTCGTTCACCGGGGAGCATGAACTGCGTGCCGAGAGAGACCGTCTGTGCCCGAGATTTCAAGAGCTGACGCCTTTCCGACACGGCAGGCGGACTCGCCTGTGCCTTCTGGGTTTGCCTTCCGATGCAGGGCAGGTCGCTCCGCTCGCCATAGAATCCATGGGGAAATGAGTCGCGCCGCATGACAACATTCTTTCAGAGCAAGTACTGGGCGACCCAACTCTCGTTGAAGGGACCGTCGGGGTCCCTCGGGCAACTATCGCGTTCGATCTCGAACGCACGGGTTGACCTCAACCCGCACCAGGTAGACGCCGCGCTGTTCGCCGTCCGCTCGCCACTCTCCAAGGGCGTGGTGCTCGCCGACGAGGTGGGTCTCGGCAAGACGATCGAAGCGGGACTAGTGCTTGCCCAGCGCTGGGCTGAGCGACGTCGTCGGATCTTGATTATCGTGCCCGCCACCCTCCGCAAGCAGTGGGCTCAAGAGCTCGACGACAAGTTCCACATCCCGACGATCGTGCTGGAGTCCGCCAGCTTCAACCGCATCGTGAAGGCAGGCAAGACCAACCCGTTCGACCAGGAAGACCGCGTTGTCGTCTGCTCCTACCACTTCGCGGCCAACAAGTCGGACATCGTGGCGATGCACCCGTGGGACCTGGTGGTGATCGACGAGGCGCATCGCCTTCGCAACGTCTACAAGAAGAGCAACAAGTTGGCGCGGACGCTGCGGGACACCCTGCAAGCTAGTAGCAAGGTCCTGCTCACCGCGACGCCCCTGCAGAACACGCTGATGGAACTCTATGGCCTCGTGAGCTTCATCGACCCCCACATCTTCGGCGATGAACCCTCGTACCGTGACCAGTTCGTGCGGGTGGATGATGAAGGCCTGCGGAACGAGGACCTCCGTCGCCGACTAGCACCGGTCTGCCACCGCACGTTGCGCCGCCAGGTCCTCGAGTACATCAAGTTCACCCAGCGTATCCCGATCACCTGGGAGTTCTTCCCGACCGATGACGAACAACAGCTGTATGAGGAAGTTTCCGCGTATCTCCAGCGTGAGGCTCTCTTCGCCCTCCCGCGAGCCCAACGAAAGCTGATGACAATGGTGCTGCGCAAGCTCCTCGCGTCGTCGAGCTTTGCTATCGCTGGCACGTTGCGCAGCCTGATCAACCGCCTCGAAAAGCAGGTTCAGGAAATGCGTGATGCTGAGGACGTCGACGAGCTGGTTGCGGACTATGAGAGCTACGACGAGACGCGTGACGAGTGGGACGACAGCGGAGCCGACCTCGACGGGGACACCAGCTCGTCGTCGGCTGCCGAACGCGAGTTGTTGCAGGCCGAAATCGACGCGCTCAAGGGGTACCTCGCTCTGGCCGAAAGGATCTCCCACAACGCGAAGGGCAACGCACTGCTCGATGCCCTCTCAACCGCGTTCGGCAAGGCTGCCGAGCTGGGCGGCGCCCAAAAAGCAGTGGTCTTCACCGAGTCCCAGCGCACGCAGGCATACCTGTTCGAGCTGCTGGAACGCTTGGGGTACGAAGGCAAGGTTGTCATCCTAAACGGTACGAATGCGGACCAGCGGTCGAAGGACATCTACAAGGCTTGGCTGGCCCGTCACGGAGGTCAGGAGGTGGTCAGCGGCAGCCGACCGGTTGACGTCAAGGCAGCTATCGTCGAGGAGTTCCGTGAACGTGCCACCATCCTCGTCGCCACTGAGGCAGCTGCAGAAGGTGTGAACCTCCAGTTCTGCTCACTCGTAGTGAATTATGATCTCCCGTGGAACCCTCAACGTATCGAACAGCGCATCGGTCGTTGCCATCGCTATGGCCAGAGGCACGATGTCGTGGTGGTGAACTTCCTCAACAAGAAGAACGCCGCTGATGAGCGTGTGTACGAGCTGCTGGCGAAGAAGTTCCACCTCTTCGACGGTGTCTTCGGGTCCAGCGATGAGGTGCTTGGCGCCCTCGAATCCGGGGTAGACATCGAACGCCGCATCGCTGAGATTTACCAGGACTGCCGAACGCAGGAAGACATCGCATGGGCCTTCGCCAAGCTCCAGGCGGATCTTGACGACCAGATTCAGGACCGCCTTGCCCAAACGCGACAGGTCGTCCTGGATTACTTCGACGAAGAGGTTCATGACCGGCTTCGGGTGCACCGAGATGAGGCCCGAGCGGCACTCGACGAACGAGGGCGGCGACTGTTGGCACTTGCCAGAAGCGAGCTTGGTGCGGAGGCGACGTTCGAGGACGGCGCAGCACGCTTCCACTACCAGCCAAGTGGCGAGGCTCTTGCGCCAAGCGGTAGCTACTCGTTTGACTGGAAGGAGGCCGAAGAACGGGGAGGTCACTTCTTCCGTACGGATCACCCGCTGGCGCAGGCGCTCATTCAGCGTTCACTCGCGCGGCAGGTGAACGACGGCGAAGTAGTGTTCGACTACCAAGCCTACGGTGCGCCGGTCGCCATCCTTGCCGAACGCCTCGGTCAGAGTGGTTGGCTGCGAGCCACGAAGGTTACCGTCAAGTCCATCGAGGAGGAGGAGCATCTCCTCGTGGCCGCCATCGCGGACTCCGGTCTTCCTGCAGGTGTTGGTGCCGAGGCACTCGACGCCGAGTGGTGCGACCGTCTCCTCAATGTTCCCGGCAGGGCAGCAGGTGCGGCCACGGTCTCGGGCGAGGTTAGCGGCCAGCTCGACGATCTCCTCGCCCAGCAGCACGCGGCCAAGCTCGAAGAGATCGAGACGCGCAATGGGAAGTACTTCGAGGAAGAGGTCGACAAGCTCGATCGCTGGGCCGAGGACGTGAAGCTCACGCTGGAGCGCGAGCTCAAGGAGCTCGACGCCGAGATCCGGGCCGCCCGCAAGGACTCGAAGACGAAGGTCGTGCTTGCTGACAAGCTCGAAGCCCAGCGGCGGATCAAGACCCTAGAGCAGCGGCGCAACAGCAAGCGGCGCCAGCTCTTCGACGCCCAGGACGACGTCGACAAGAAGCGCACACAGCTCATCGAAGACATCGAGCGCCAGCTGAAGACCAGCGCCGAGCGCGAGACGCTCTTCACGATTCGGTGGGTGCTCCCCGAAGCCCCCAGCAACTGAGGACGCCCATGGCAGAGAAGAAACGCAGACTAGAGCTCACGTGGATCGGCAAGGATGAACGGCCGCGCCTCGAGCCCCGCATCCTCCTCGAAGACCACGAACTCTCGTATCACGCGCCAAAGCGCGTGACCGAGAAGGACATCTTCGACAACATGCTGATCCACGGGACAACCTCCTGGCTCTGAAGGCGCTGGAGCAGGACTTCGCCTCAAGGTGAAGTGCGTCTTTATCGACCCCCCTACAACACGGGCAGCGCGTTCGAGCAGTACGATGACGGCCTCGAACACTCGATCTGGCTGTCGCTCATGCGAGACCGTCTGGAGATCCTCCAGCGACTCCTTTCGGACAACGGAAGCTCGATCTGGATCTCGATCGACGACACAGAGGCCCACTACCTGAAAGTTCTCTGCGACGAGATCTTCGGGCGTGCGAACTTTGTTGCCAACATGGTCTGGGAGCGAAGAACGTCGCGCGAAAAATGAAGGGTCTTCTCGTTCAACCACGACCACATCCTTGTCTACGCCAAGAACAAGCCGCTCTTCGAACAGATCCGGAATCCGCTCCCGCTCAGCGCGAGGTCCTGGATAGATACAAGAACCCCGACAACGACCCGCGTGGCCCTGGCAGTCGGTGACACGGGACCGCCCAGAGCAGGACATGAGACGCCGTCCCAGTTCTCCGAACTACGAGCGCCCAGCAGTTGAAGGTTCACAACCCGCCGAAGGGTCGCTGCTGGCTCTACACAAAGAGACCTTCGAGACCACGCACGATCGCTGCCGGCAACATCTGGTTCGGCAAGACAGGAACAACGCCCCGCGAATCAAGAAGTTCCTTTCGGAGGTTCAGCAAAAGAGCGCGGGGTGTGCCAAAGACGCTTGGAAGCCATCGGACACGGGGACACCAACGACTCTGCGAAGCGCGATGATGCAGATGTTCGATGGCCATGTGGTCTTCGACACCCCCAAAAGCCGGAGAGCTCGCTCGCTCGCGGACTTCCAGATTGCGACCGAACCCCGGCGACTGGGTTCTCGATTCATTCGCTGGATCCGGAACCACGGGGCCGCGGTCGCGCACAAGATGGGGCGCCGATGGATCGGTGTCGAGCTCGGCGACCATGCAGCGACCGTATGCGTCCCGCGCATCAAAGTCGTTGATGGCGAAGATCCAGCGGGCGTCACTCCGGATTCGCCGGTTGGCAAGGCGGCGGTGGCTTTCGACCTACCGACTCGCGCCATCTCTTCTGAGAGAAACACAAGTGGGGCAACTGGGTTGTCAGCAAGGACTACCACCCGGAGATGCTCGCCGAGGCGATGTGCAAGCTCGAAGGCTTCCGCTACGAGCCAGACCCCGACGTCTTCTGGATCCACGGCAAGTCCACCGAGACCGACTTCATCTACATCACCACCCAGAACCTCAGCCGCGAGCAGCTCCGATTCATCAGCGACCAGGTCGGCACCGAGCGAACGCTCCTGATCTGCTGCGCCGCCTTCCGCGCCAAGCGGGACGAGTTCCCCAACCTCACCGTGAAGAAGATCCCGCAGGCGGTGCTCAGCCGCTGCGAGTGGGGGCGTGACGACTACAGCCTCAACGTCGACTCCCTGCCTCCGGTGCAGGTGGTCGAAGAGCAGCGGGCCGAGCCGGAGCCCGAGGCCGACGACGAGAAGAAGAACGGCAAGACCAACGGCAGCAAGAAGAAGACAACCACCACGCGGCGGCGCCGCAAGAAGGCTTCTGCGATGCAGGAGCTGCCCCTCTTTGCGGGGATCGAAGACGGAGGGAAGAGCAAATGAGCCGCCACGTGAACAGCATCAGCGGTCGTCTCAGCCTGCGCACGCCGCAGCGGAAGTCGCTGGAGATTCTCCACCGCGTGATGGAGATCGCCCAGCCTCACAAGAACGGCGACGTCTCGGAGGCGCTGTCCGTCATCCGCTCTGAGTTTTCGGCAGTCGAAGACTTCGAGAGATCTTTCCCCAGCCTATGCTTCGCTCTTGCCACCGGCGTAGGCAAGACCCGTTTGATGGGAGCGTTCATCGCCTACCTCCACCTGGAGCACGGCATCCGGCACTTCTTCGTGCTCGCGCCGAACCTCACCATCTACAACAAGCTCATCGCCGACTTCACGCCCAACACGTCGAAGTACGTCTTCCAGGGCATCGCCGAGTTCGCGGTCAAGGCGCCGGCGCTCGTCACGGGCGACAACTTCGAGCAGAAGCCCCAGACCCTCGATCTCTTCGAGCGCGACGACGTCGTCGTGAACGTCTTCAACATCGCGAAGTTCAACACGCGGTCAAAGGATGCCCGCAAGGCGTGGCGTCTCTCGGAGTTTCTCGGCCAGTCCTACTTCGAGTACCTCGCCGGGCTCGATGACCTCGTGCTGATCATGGACGAGGCCCATCGCTACCGGGCGGATTCGAGCCTGCAGTCCATCGAGGATCTCAAGCCCGTCCTGGGCCTCGAGCTCACGGCGACGCCTCAGATCGAGTCGGGGAGGTCTCCGAGCCGCTTCAAGAACGTCATCTTCGACTACCCACTCGCCAACGCCATGCACGACGGCTACGTGAAGGAGCCCGCTGTCGCTACGAGGGCCAACTTCAACCCGTCGACCATGACGCCGGCCGCGCTCGAGCGCCTCAAGCTCGAGGATGGCATCCGGGTCCACGAGGCCGCCAAGGTCGACCTCGACGTCTACGCCCAGCAGAACAACGTCCGCAAGGTGAAGCCGTTCATGCTGGTGATCGCCGCGGACACCCAGCACGCCGACGAGCTCGTGAAGCTCATCGAGGACGACTCGTTCTTCGAGGGCCGCTACCGCGGCAGGGTCATCCAGGTCCACTCCGGCCAGAAGGGTTCGGAGAAGGACGAGAACGTCGAGCGACTGCTGGCCGTCGAGCGTCCAGACGAGCCGACGGAGATCGTGGTCCACGTCAACATGCTCAAGGAGGGCTGGGACGTCACGAACCTCTACACCATCGTGCCGCTGCGCGCGGCGGACTCGCGAACCCTGGTGGAGCAGTCCATCGGCCGTGGTCTCCGTTTGCCGTATGGGCGGCGGACCGGCGTGCCCGCCGTCGATCGCCTGACCATCGTCGCCCACGACCGCTTCCAGGACATCGTCGACGAAGCCAAGAAGGGCGGCTACTCCTTCAGCACCGTCAACATCGGCGAGGACGTCCCGGAGACGCCGAAGCAGACTGTCGTCGTGGCTCCCGTGGTCGAGACGATGTTGGGCATCACGCACCCGGTCGAAGCCAGCAAACCGGGAGAGACCACCGCAGCTGGAACCGGAGACAAGGCGAGCCAGGTTGCTCAGCCAGAGCCCAAGTTCAAGACGCCCGACGAACAGGCTGCCGCGAAGCTGGCGCTCGAGGCAATCCGTAAGGTCACGCGCGACCCGAAGGCCGTG
Source organism: Polyangiaceae bacterium (assembly GCA_020633205.1). NCBI lineage: Bacteria > Pseudomonadati > Myxococcota > Polyangiales > Polyangiaceae > Polyangiaceae bacterium. The sequence continues at coordinate 1,585,706 of JACKEB010000010.1, read as the reverse complement.
CCTGGGCCGAAAGCACTGCAAAGCGACGAGGTGCAGAAGCAGATTGTCGCCGAGGTGACCGACAAGCTGAACTCCGGGCAGCTCACGATGTACCCGACCATCGACGAGAAGAAGCTCGTGATGGTGGTGCGCGAGGCCACGGCCGTCTACGTCACGCACACCATCGCCATTCCCCGCGTCATCGTGTTGCCCAAGGGCGTGGTGCGTGCAGGATTCAACGAGTTCACGCTCGACCTCTCCTCGTTCCGCCTTCAGCCAGTGTCGAAGGAGATCTTGGTCCAGCACCTGACCAGCGACACGCGTGAGGTCATCGGCGCGCTCGAGGGCGGGCACGAAGAGGAGCGCCTGGAGGACTACGTCGTTCGTGGGCTCATCGACTTCGACGACGTCAGCTACGACGAGCAGGCAGACCTCCTCTACAACCTGGCAGGCCAGTTCATCGCCCATCTGCGCAGCTACCTGAAGGACGACGACGAGGTGCGGAACGTGCTGCTGTTCCACCAGCGGCAGATTTCGAATCTCATCCACACCCAGATGCAGCAGCACACCTGGGAAGAGGCTTCGTCCTACGAGGCCGTTGTGAGCCACGGCTTCTCCGAGGTTCGTTCCCAGGCTTTTGCTGCGTCTGCGGATGAATCGGTGCGCCCGTTCGACACGCCGATCAACAACAAGTCGGACATCCGCAAGATGCTCTTCGGCGGCTTCAAGAAGTGCCTCTACCCGACGCAGAAGTTCGACTCCGATCCCGAGCGCCGTTTCGCCGTGGTGCTGGAGAAGGACTCGGCGGTGAGCAAGTGGTTCAAGCCCGGCAAGGGCGTCTTCCAGATCCGCTACACCAGCGACAACGCCTACGAGCCGGATTTCGTTGTCGAGATGAAGACCGAGAAGCTGCTGTGTGAACCGAAGCGAGCGGACCAGATGCAGGACCCCGTGGTGCTCGCCAAGGCCCGCGCGGCGGCAGTCTGGTGCAAGCACGCCAGTGGCCACGAGAAGGACAACGGCGGGAAACCGTGGCGCTACCTCCTGATCCCGCACGACGCGATCGCCGACAACACGACCATCAAGGGCCTGACGGAGATGTACACGTTCCAGGCGCCAAAACAGGGCAAGTAAGCGATGCGCGTGAGCTCTACACCGCGGAACGGCCTGTCGCAGGAAGCCCTGTGACATGGAAGTCCAAGGTTGCTGCATCGATTCCGCGAGGAGCCAAGTTCTACCGGTGCGCGTTCCAGGTGAGTCCGGTGGGGGATCGCCGACACCCACCCCCCCATAACCCCCAGGTCACCCTCAGACCGCCTCTGAGCCCCCAGACAGTCTCAGACCGCCCCCAGAAGCGCCCCGTCCAGTCCTTGTTCACGCCGCCTAGCTGCGCACACAAAGAGCCCCTCAGACCAAACCAGCTTCAAAACGCTGGCGCACAAACGCAGAAACGCCCGCCAGGTTGATAACCCAGCGGGCGTCTTTGGTTCGCCTTTCGGCCTTAGTGGGCGCGGGTAGCCCGCCGCGGAGCGGCGGAGGTCGCCGAAGGCGACCCAAAGAAATCGAAATCCGACCCGCAAATGCGAAGAGGCCGGAAGCGTTAGCTTCCGGCCTCGAGCAAAGCGGTTGCGCGGGTAGGATTTGAACCTACGACCTTCGGGTTATGAGCCCGACGAGCTACCAGGCTGCTCCACCGCGCGTCAGAGGCCGGGAACATAGTCGCTGGGACGGTTCTGTCAAAGGCAATTGCGCAGGCCGGTACGAATCCTGGAAAAGGGGCGAAAATCGCGGAGTTTCAGGGGGTTAGGTTGCCGTGAGGGGCGCGAGGCCGGTTGGCGCGGTGGGTGGTGTGCGCTTGGAGGCCGGGCGCTGCTCCTCACCCCCAAACGAGCGGGGGGATGCTGGGGCGCTGGCGTCGGGTTTGGGGGCCGGTGCGCATTTTGATTTCCGAGAGGAAAATTACATAGGGACTGCCGCCGCTCAGCGCAGCACGATCACGCTGAGGTTCTCGGTCGCCTGGTGACAGATGGGCTCGCACTGCGGGCCGTTCGGTTGCACGTGCTGGTAATCTGGCTCGAACACCTTGTTGGCGACGCTGGTTCCGTCGCGCTGGATGGTGAGGCTCACGCGCTTCGGCGAGCCGCTGATGCGGACGCCTTCGATCGCTTTGCCTTCCGTGCAGCCGTAGAACGCGATGCCCGGTGCGGCGCAGTCTTGGCTACACGCCCAGGGCACGCTCGCGTTGCACTCGGAGGACGCGCCATCCACGTCGAACTTGAAGGTGTATTCGCCAGCGCCCCAACGGAGTGCATCCAGGCGGATCTGCAGTGCGTCTTCACAGCCGATCAGGCTGCACGCGGGCGCCGCGCTGTCTGGCGTGGGGGCTTGCGCGTCGCCGGGTGGGTTGGACGCGCAGCCCGTGAAGAGGGAAGCGGCAGTGAGCGTGACGAAGGGGACGAGGAGGCCGAGCTTGAGTGTGTTCATGTACGGAAAACGTCGCTCGGTCTCTCCCCTTGCGCTCACGTTTGCAATTTCTACGTTGAAACAGCGCGCGTCCACGGCGCAGCTCAGAGCTTCACGCCGGGCTGCGCCGTCCCGATGCTCATCTCGGCGGTTGCTTGATGGCAGATGGGCTCGCAGCCGGGGCCATTCGGCTGGGACTCGCGATACGTCGGCTCGAAGCTCTGGTTCACTAGCTCTGTGCCGTCGCGGCTGATGGTCACTGTGACTTGCTTTGGCGCGCCCTCGAACTGGATCTCGGCGAAGCCTTGTTGGTCGGGGGACATCGCGCAGCCTGACTCACCGATGAAGAAGCCTTTGGCTCCGGTGCAGGTGAGGCTCGGGCTTCCGTCGCAAGGCTTCAGGGGCAGGTTGCCGGTGCAGTCCGTGACGGCGCCGTCTGCCTCGATGTGGAAGCTGTAGCTGCCAGCTTCCCAGCTCTCTTTGTGCAAGTCGAGGTGGAAGCCATCGACGCAGCCAATTTCCGTGCAGATTTTGCCTTCCATGGGCGGGTTCGGCGGACCACTATTGCCAGGGTGAGCCGGGGAGGGGTTGCCGCTAGCGCAAGCGACTGCCAGGGGCAGCACGGCGACGGCACCGAGCAAGTAACGCAAGAACGACGGGCGGGGGGAGCGAGTGTGCATGGGGGTGAAACGCTAGCCCGACTCGGCGCTTACGCTGAGCGAAGTTATTCCATCCGCCCAAGCTGCAAACGCGAGCGCTCTCAGAGCTCCAAGCGGCTTCAGAGCTTCAGCGTTTCTTTCGCTTGGTGGCACGTCGGCTCGCAGTTGGGGCCGTTCGGCTGCGTCACGGTGTAGGTCGGCTTGAAGCTTTGCTCCGCGATTTGCACGTCGTCTCGCAGCACGGTCACCTTGACCTGCTTCGGGTGAGACTGGAAATGCACCTCGGAGAAGCTCTGCTTCTCCGCTTCAACACCACAGCCAGACTCGTAGACGGCTGCGTTCGGATCCCCGGTGCACTGCACGCTGCGGCCGATATTGCACGGCATCAGCGGGAACACTGACTTGCACAGCGTGTGCTTTCCATCTGCTTCCACACGGAATGCGTAGGACCCGACTTCCCATTTCGCCGTCTGAAACTCGATGCGCAGGCCATCGTCGCAACCTTTCTGGGTGCAGAGCTCCCCAGGCTTGGGAGTCGAGCGGCAACCGCCAGCGCTGAGCAGTAGCGGGGTGATCAGCAGTGCGGTGAGCAGCGCTCTTCCGAGCGCTCGGAACGGGTTTGGGGGTGAGGGGAGCGACTTCTTCATGCTTCAACCAACGCCAAAGGCTACGTGGGCTTTCGCCCTGGAGGCTCACTCTTTGAAGAAAAAGTGAGCAATCGCCGTAGGTTAGGTCGTTTGGTGGACGCCGGTTGGGGTGTTCGGCCCAGGTTGACAGAGACCGCGTGGCCCCTTACAACCTTCCGTAGCGTAACCCTCACCCATACGTAAGGGTTAGACGAGTCCCCTCAAAAGCGCTAAGCGGCGCCAATCCAATGTCCTCCCGCAAAGTTCGCCTTCAAGTCGCCCAGCCCCACGGAGAGCTCATCCCTCTCTCGGCGGCGAGTGACGTGGACGTCGCGCCGGAAGATCTGCTGCAGGTTGGGGAGCTAGCGAAGGCCGTCGGTAAGACGGTGCGCGCGATTCATCTGTATGAAGACATGGGGCTGATCCACGCCCATGAGCGGAGCGAAAAGGGACGCTACCGGCTGTTTGCGCCGGACATGCTCCAGCGCACCCGCTGGATCATCAAGCTCTCGAGCCTGGGGCTCAGCCTGAGTCAAATCCAAGAGCTGGTGCGTGAACACGAAGACGCCGATTCCGCACGGCTAAGCGCCAGCAAGCTGCGTCAGGTCTATGTCGACAAGCTGGCAGAGACCCGAGAAAAGATCCGCGAGCTGCGCGCCTTGGAGTCAGAGCTCCAGGCCAGCCTGCTCTACCTCAACACCTGTGACTCGGCGTGTGAACCCGCGCTGCCGGTCCACTCATGCACCGCCTGCGAGCGACACCCCGAAGCGCCTGAAGCGCCGGACCTCGTCGCAGGCCTCCACCTGAGCTGATTCGAGAAACCAAGACATGGCCCTCAAGTTCCCCATCTACATGGACAACCACGCGACCACTCCGATGGACCCGCGCGTGTTCGAAGCCATGAAGCCGTACTTCTTGGAGACGTTCGGCAACGCCGCGAGCCGCACCCACGCCTACGGCTGGACCGCCGAGGCCGCGGTGGACGACGCCCGCGAGACCATCGCGAAGATGATCGGCGCCTCGAGCGGCAAGGAAATCGTGTTCACCTCCGGCGCGACCGAGAGTGACAACCTCGCCATCAAGGGCGTCGCCCATTACTACCAGTCCAAGGGCAACCACATCATCACCAGCACCATCGAGCACAAGGCGGTGCTCGACAGCTGCAAGCGCTTGCAGAAGGAAGGCTTCGAGGTCACCTACGTGCCCGCTGGGCCTGACGGCGTGGTAGACCCCGAAGCAATCCGCGCGGCAATGACTGACAAGACCATCTTGGTCAGCATCATGCTCGCGAACAATGAGGTCGGCACCATCCAGCCCATCGCAGAGATCGGCAAGATCACCCGCGAAAAAGGCGTGCTCCTGCACTGCGACGCGGTGCAAGGTCTCGGCAAGACGCCCTTCGACGTCCAGGAAATGAATGTCGACCTCGCGAGCATCACCGCCCACAAGATCTACGGGCCCAAGGGCTGTGGCGCTCTCTACGTGCGGCGCAGCAAGCCCCGCGTGCGTTTGGTCGCGGAAATGGACGGCGGTGGCCACGAGCGCGGCATGCGCTCAGGCACCTTGAACGTGCCGGGCATCGTGGGTTTCGCCAAGGCGTGCAAGATCCTCATGGAGGAAGGCGCCCAGGAGAGCGTGCGCATCCAAGCGCTTCGCGATCGCCTACACAAGAAGATCACCGACGCCCTCGACGAGGTGGTGCTTAACGGCCACCCGGAGCGGCGCCTGTGCGGCAACTTGAACCTCTCGTTCTCCTTCGTGGAGGGCGAAGGCTTGATGATGGCGATCAAAGACGTAGCCGTCTCCAGCGGCTCCGCCTGCACCAGCGCGAGCCTCGAGCCGAGCTACGTGCTGCGCTCGATGGGCCTCGACGAAGAGCTCGCCCACTCGTCGATTCGCTTCGGCCTCGGGCGTTTCAACACGGAAGAGGAAGTGGACTACGTCGCCGACTTGGTGATCGGCAAGGTGCGCAAGCTGCGCGACATGTCGCCCCTCTACGAGATGCACAAGGAAGGCATCGACATCAAATCGATTGAATGGACCGCGCACTGATTTCGATCAGCGACCGGATTCGGAGAACAGAGCCATGGCATACAGCGACAAAGTCATCGAACACTACGAAAACCCCCGCAACGTCGGCACCCTGGACAAGGACGCCGAGAACGTTGGCACCGGCCTAGTTGGCGCACCCGCTTGCGGTGACGTGATGCGGCTGCAGATCCAGGTGAGCGACGACGGCGTGATCCAAGACGCCAAGTTCAAGACTTTCGGTTGCGGCTCGGCGATCGCCTCTTCATCCCTCGCTACCGAGTGGATCAAGGGCAAGACCATCGACGAAGCCTACGCCTTGAAGAACAGCCAGATCGCCGAGGAGCTGAACCTCCCCCCGGTGAAGATCCACTGCTCGGTGTTGGCGGAAGACGCCATCAAGAGCGCCATCGAAGACTTCAAGAAGAAGCGCGCCCAGAAGGCAGCGCTCGAGAGCTGACCATGACCGAAGCTGCAGTTGCCATGACGAGTGGAGCAGAGACCACGCCTCAGGTTGCACAGCCTGACTTGTCTCGGGCTCTGACCATCACCAGTGGGGCCGCTGACTTCGCCCGGCAGAAGCTCGCCACGCGCGGCACGCCGGACGCTGCAATCCGCCTGGGCATCAAGGGCGGCGGCTGCTCTGGCTTCAGCTACGTGATCGAGTTCTCCGACGATCCACCGCGGGATCGCGATCGCGTGCTGGAGGTCGACGGAGTGCGCTTCTACGTCGACAAGAAGAGCATGATCTACCTGATGGGCTCCGTGCTGGACTACGAACGCACGCTGATGTTCCAGGGCTTCAAGTTCAAGAACCCCCAAGAGGCTTCGCGCTGCGGCTGCGGGCACTCTTTCACGGTTCGCTGAGCGGGCCTGAGTTCCAACAGATCGAGCCGCCTCGGTTCCCTCGGGAATCGAGGCGTCTTTACGCCATGAACCCTTTTCAAGTTTTCGACATCGCGCCGAGCTTCGACCTCAACTTGAGCGAACTCGAAGGGCGCCACCGCGAGCTCTCCAAGGTCTTGCACCCGGATCGCTACGTTGGCGCGCCGTCGGGCGAGCGGCGCCAAGCCCTGGGCAAAGCCATCGAGGTGAACGAAGCCTGGCGCAAGCTGAAGGATCCAATCCAGCGCGCCGAGGCGCTGTGCGCGGTGCTCGGCATCGAGCGCAGCGAGTCCACGGAGCCAAAGGCAGACCCGATGCTCCTGATGGAAATGATGGAGCAGCGCGAGGCGCTCGGTGACGCCCGGCGCTCCAAGAACCTGGACGAGGTCGAGAAGCTAGCTTCAGCAATTACCGTGCGGCAGCGTGAAGTGCTGACGGAGCTGACCCGTCAGTTCGCCGCCCTCTCCCCCCAAAAATCCGACGCAAGCTCTGCGAGTGGAGCTGCAGGGGCAGCAGGGGGTGAGGTGCAGAGCAAGGTCAGCGAGACCGACCGCGAACAGCTGCTCAGAGAGCTGGGCAAGCTGAGATACTTCCGGCGTTTCCTCGATGAGGCGAACGCCATACTGGACGAGCTAGAGTAATGCTACTGGACATCTTCGACCCCAAGGCGCCGCCCAAAGCCATCGGCATCGATCTGGGGACCACCAACTCTGTCGTCGCTCACGTGCGCGATGGGCGGCCCGTGGCGCTGGTCAACTGCGACGGCACGGCGCTCCTCCCGAGCGTGGTCCACTATGGTCCGCGGGGAAACGTGATCGTGGGGCGCAACGCCCAGAGCTACGCCACGCGGGAGCCCGAGCGCACCATCATCAGCGTGAAGCGCTTCATGGGCCGCGCGGCGGACGACCCGCAGACGAAGACCCTCGGCGCCTACAAGTTCAAGACGCCGGAGAGCGAAGCCGATGGGCGCGTCGTGCGCTTCGACCTGGACGCCGACGGCAGCCGCACCCCGGTGGAGGTCAGCGCGGAGATCTTGAAGAGCCTGCGCCAGAGCGCGGTGGAGCAACTGAACGCCGTGGGCGGCGCAGTGATCACCGTACCTGCGTACTTCGATGATGCTCAGCGCCAGGCGACGAAGGACGCGGGCAAGCTCGCTGGGCTCGAGGTGCTCAGGCTGTTGAACGAGCCCACAGCTGCTGCGCTGGCGTACGGCCTGGAGAAGCAGCAAAACGGCGTGTTCGCGGTGTTCGACCTGGGCGGCGGCACCTTCGACGTGACCATCTTGCGGCTGGAAGATGGCGTGTTCCAGGTGATGAGCACTGGCGGCGATAGCGCCCTCGGCGGCGACGACATGGATCGCGCGCTGGCCCTCGAGCTGTTGCCGGCGATGGGCTTCGAGGCAGATCCTGACGGAAACACCACGGCGCCGCCCGAAATCATCAGTCTTGCCCTGGAGACGGCGCGCAAGGCAAAGCACGCCCTGACGGATGCTGACGAGGTAGTGCTCGAGCTGCCGAAGAAGGGCGGGCAAAACGTCGAGCACCGCATCACCCGCGCGCACTTCGAGGCGCTCATCGACCCGCTGTTGGTGCGCACCGGCAGGAGCTGTCGGCGGGCGCTGCGTGACGCAACACTGGAGGCGCACGAGGTCGACGGCGTGATCCTGGTTGGCGGCTCCACGCGGGTGCCGCGAGTGAAGCAGTTCGTCGCCGAGGTGTTCCACAAGGAGCCTCTTGGAGACATCGATCCCGACCTGGTGGTGGCCTACGGCGCCGCAGTGCAGGCTGACTTGCTAGCGAACGCCAGCGACGAAGTGCTGCTGCTCGATGTGTTGCCGCTTTCCCTGGGGATCGAGACGATGGGTGGCGGCGTAGACAAGATCTTGCCGCGCAACACCACCATCCCCGTTGGGGCGCGCAGCACCTTCACGACCTTCGCGGACAATCAGACTGGTTTTGAAGTGCACGTGGTGCAAGGTGAACGCGAACTGGCTGGCGACTGCCGCTCGCTTGCGCGCTTCACCCTGAAGGGCATTCCGCCGATGCCAGCAGGCATGGCGCGCCTCGAGGTGGAGTTTCACGTCGACGCGGACGGCCTCTTGCAGGTGCACGCGACGGAGCTGACGACCGGAATCGAGCAAACCGTCGAGGTGAAGCCGAGCTACGGTCTCACGGACGAGCAGGTCGAGGACATGCTGCTCGACGCGCTGGATCACGGCGAGGAAGACCTCGAGGCGCGGCGTCTGGCTGACGCGCGGGTCGAGGGCCAGCGCATCTTGCACGCCACGCAGAAGGCGCTGACGAGCGACACCGATCTCTTGAGTGACGCCGAGCGCACGAAGGTCGTGCAAGCGGTCGAAGACCTGGCGCAGGCAATCCAGTCCGCGAAGAAGGCGAGCTCGATTCAGCTCGCCATCGACAGCCTGGAAGACGTGACTCACGACTGGGCCGGGCGGCGCATGGATCGAGCAATCCGTGCGGCAACGCTTGGCAAGTCGCTCGGCGACGTGGAGAAGCGCGTGGAGAACGCGCGAGGTATCGAAGCCCACCTGGAGGAAAGCGCCGCGAAGCATGCTGAAGCCACGCGCGCGGCAGCTCATGGTGGAGTTTCAGTGAGCTTGGAGGAGCCCAAGGGCTAGCGACAGATGGCAAAGGTGCGATTCATCGATCAAGATCTCGAAGTCGAAGTGCCCGTGGGAACGAGCATCCTTCAGGCTTCGAAGCAGATTCACGCCCCAGAGGGCGACGCGTGTGGTGGTGTGTGCGCGTGCTCGACTTGCCACGTCTATGTGGAAGAAGGCGCGAACCTGCTGAGCGAAGCCGAAGAGGACGAAGAGGACATCCTGGACAAGGCGTTCGACGTGCGCATGACGTCGCGCCTCGGTTGCCAGGCCAAGATTGAGCGCGACGGTCTCATCGCGGTGCGCATCAGCCAGGAGAGCCTCGAGGCGTTCTATAACGAGCACCCGAACGAGCCGCGCCCCGCAGACTTGGCACTCAGAGGCGCTCCGCCGCAAAAGTAGTGTGAAGAGTTCACATCGCTGATCGGCGGGGAAAACCGCGGCTCTCGCAGGCACTGGGCGACGTGGCCGGTCGGCTTGGCACGGGAAGGCATTAAGACTTCCGGAGGCTGGCCGATCTGTTACCACGTTAAATTGGAGAAACACGTGCGCCGCCTGTCCCTTGCCATTTGCACCTCGTGCGTTGCCCTGTCTTTGAGCAGCGCTGCGTCCGCAGAGCCCCTGCGGGCCCATGGTGCAGCGGGCCTCAGCAAGGCACTCGGGGGCCATCAGCAACGCGAGCTGGGGCTCGGTGCAACGGGCCTCCTGGGCGCGGAGCTCGGGGTGGCTAGTTTCCTGGGTGTCGAGTTTCAGCTGGGCACCATCTACCTCAGCGAGGGAGATCCGCCGCAGGATCCGACGCTAGAGCCCCTGGGAGCGAGCAGTGCGACCCTGGTGGGTTTGGGCGCGCGGCTGCATCCGTTTGGGGAGCGCGGTGTGCGAGCGGTGTCTCCCGGTGGGCTCTGGTTTGCTTTCCACGGGGAAGCAGTGTTTACAGGCGGCGCCGCGCGCCCAGGCGTGGATGCTCAGCTTGGGTACGACTTCAGTGCGGCGTCTGGGCGCCTCGGCGTTGGGCCGGTGTTCGGCTACACCCACGTCTTTCAGCCTGACGATCAGCTCCGACCCGCGGACGCGCGGGTGCCGTTCGTCGGGATCCACCTCGAGCTGGTGTTCGGCGAGCCCCCGAAGGGCCCCGGTGACCGCGACCACGATGGAATCATCGACCCCAAGGACAGGTGCCCGGACGAGCCTGAGGACAAGGATCAGTTCGAGGACTGGGACGGTTGCCCCGAGCCGGATAACGACAAGGATGGCGTCCTCGACGGCGCCGACAACTGCCCGCTGATCCCCGAGGATAAGGACGGCTTCCAAGACAACGACGGGTGCCCGGACACGGACAACGACCAGGATGGGATCTTGGACGTCAAAGACAAGTGTCCTGACGAACCCGAGGACAAGGACGACTTCGAGGACGAAGACGGCTGCCCTGACCCCGACAACGATCAAGACGGCATTCCGGACAGCGAAGACTTGTGTCCCAACGAGCCCGAGACCAAGAACGGCTACGCCGATCACGACGGCTGCCCGGACTCAGAGCAGATCCGCGTGGTTGGCGACCGCATCGTGCTCGACGACCGCGTGCACTTCCGCACCAACAGTCACATCATTCGTGTCGTCAGCTACCCGCTGCTCGAGCGTCTCGCGAAGCTGATCCTCGAGCACCCGGAGTACGTGCACATCGAAGTGGAGGGGCACACCGACGCCCGCGGTAGCGATAGCTTCAACAAGCGCCTCAGCCAAGACCGAGCCAATTCCGTCATGGAATTCCTGGTCAAGCATGGGGTCGCCAAGGACCGGATGAACGCGATCGGCTACGGCTCCGAGCGCCCGTTGGTGGACAAGAGCTCAGAACATGCTTGGTTCATGAACCGACGGGTGGAGTTCAAGGTGACACGGGAGCGCAAAGTGGTTCAGCACAGCGACGCAGCAGCCAGCTCGAAGGCTGCGCCGCCTCCGGTCCCGGTGCCTCCCAGCGACGACGACACCAAGCTGCCCGAGGAAGGTCCTGATGACGAGGGCCAGGCGCCGAAGGGAGGCGCGAAGTGAAGAAGCCCGCCTTCAAGCTATTGCGTCAGCTGGTCGTGGCGTGCGTGCTCGCCGCCGCGGTACCTCTCGCGTGTAGTTCCTCGGGGATCGTCGGAGGCGACTGCCGCAGCGGGCTGACCGAGTGTAGCGGCAAGTGTCTCGACCTAAGCTCTGATCCCGCGAACTGCGGCTCGTGTGGCAATGCGTGCGCCGAAGGCGTCGCGTGCGTCGCAGGGGTTTGCGGTGGTGACGCCAGCGTGGACGGCGGTAGCGACGCGAGCCTCGATGGGGGTAGCGACGCGACGGCTGACGGAGGGAGCGACGCGACGACTGATGCGCCGAGCGACGCTGGCGACGCATCGACGGACGGCGGCGATGCCTCAGCAGACGGCGGTGATGCTTCCGCAGACGGTGGCGACGCATCGAGCGACGCTGGAGATGCAGCCACAGACGCGAGCGACGCAGCCACGGACGCCAGCGACGCAGCCACGGACGCGAGCGATGCAGCCACGGACGCGGCGGATGCGTGCGTCCCGCCGTTCGACACGCCCGCGCGCTGCGGAGATTGTTTCACTTCATGCACCGTCGCCGAGCCGGTGTGTGCCGCAGTCGATGGTGGGTTTGCCTGTGTGCCGCTGTGCACGCCGCCCCTCGAGGACTGCAGCGGCACCTGCGTCGACAAGCAGACGGATCCCGACAACTGTGGGAGCTGCGGCAATCGCTGCGTCACTCGGGTGTGCCAGGCAGGCTCTTGTGTGGGTTCCCGGGTTGGCCACATCGTTGCCATGTGCATGGATCTCGATGTCCACCCGAAGGACTCGATGCAGCAGCTGCTGTTCACCAACGCGGTCACGTTGCCTCCCGGATTCGCCGGTGTGAGCGTGCTTGCCTGGGACCAGTACGCTTCGCAGCCGCACAAGAACGATGTCGCGCAGGTCGTCGCCGATGCGCAGACCAACTCTGGACGCCCCTTGGCGCTCACGACCGTGAGCGACTACACCCTCATTCCTGCTCAGCTGAACGTCGCGAGCGCTCAGGTGTTCTTGGTCTACGATCAGACCCTGGCTCCAATGGGTGAGCTCGCGACGGCGGGCGCTGCGCTCCAGGCGTCTCTCGACTCGTTCACCATGGGTGGCGGCGTCGTGATCACGCTGAGCGGCGGCACCGGTGAGATGGATCAATTCCTCACCCAGAGCGGACTCCTGCCAGTCACCGGTATGACGGAGGTCACTGGTCAGCTGCTGCACAATCGGACGCCGGGGGATGCCGTCGGCCTCAACGTGCTCACGCCTTTCGTCGCGCCGCGCACGAGCTGTACTTTCCAGACATCGGTCACCCCGAGCACGCTCGATGTATTCGTGGTGCGCGATCAGCCGGCTCCCAGCGCTGGGGAGGCCAGCGTGATCCATCGTATCCGTCAGCCCTGACGCTCCTCTCCCCCCAAACCCTCGCTTCTGGGTTCCTGGGCGAGAGTGTTGAGTGCGGATGGTAGGCTAGGGCGATGCGAACCATTGGGGGCTCACTTCTAGTGTTCCTAGCGTTGGCAGTCGGTTGCGCGGGGAAGCAACTTCCGCCGTCTTCACCGCGTCCGTTGGCACCGGAGCGTGCCGTCCAAGCCCCGCCCGACGCTCCAGCGCCGGTGACGTCGGGCCTGCCCGAGCTGAAGCCACGGCGATCGAAGTTCGGAAAGTTGTGTGAGGCGTGGGCTCTGTACGCCTGTGAAGAGCTATGCAAGCAGGGGCAAGCGCTGAGCTGCTCGCGGTTGGGTTACATCCTGGCCCTCGGTGGTGCGGAGAATCCGATTCTCCCGGTGACCAAGTTCGAGCCCGACCTCGAAGGCGCGAGGGCAGCTTGGCAGAAAGCGTGCGAGAGTGGTTACCAGCCATCCTGCGTGCAATTCGCACGGCTGATGGACCGAGGTGTCGGTGGTGAGCGTGATGCCGTAGGCGCAAGACGTATCCGCGTGGATGCTTGCAGCGCGGGCTACGGGGACGCTTGCTACGAGTTAGCCGCCCACGAACCCCCCGACAAAGCCATCAAACTATATGAAAAGGGCTGTGAAGGCGGCTACGCCAATGCTTGTGTGGAAGCCGGCGCCTTCTACGAGGAGCAAGACTTCAAGCGCGCGATGTCCTTCTATTCGCGAGCGTTCTTTGCTCCGACAAAAGCGAAGGGCACCCTCATTTGTCCCAAGGGGACGCAGCTCTTCAGGCAGGTGGAGGAGCTGGAGTTCGCGTACCTGATCCGCGAACCGGCGATCTTCTGCGGCCGACTCGAGGGACGTCGCCCCAAGAAGCAGGGACCCTACATTCGCTTCGCGACACTAGAGGACGAGGAGGTTCATGGGGTGGTCGTCGCCCGTGGACGTTATGAAAACGATCGCAAGCAGGGGCTTTGGGAGGGTTACGACGCGCACGGCAAGCTGCTCTCCCGAGAGAACTTCGACCAAGGGCAGGAGCACGCTCTATGCGAGCGCTTCCAAGCGGACGAAACGAATTACCATGAGAAAACGAACTACGTGCACGGCAAGCGGCACGGGAAGTACTCACTCCGATACGACGACCTAAGCGAAACTGGGCAATACGAAGCAGGTAAGAAACAAGGTCTCTGGACCAGAATCCGCACGGTAGTTCGCTACATCAAGACCGAAACGCGGTACCAGCAAGGTAAGATTGTGGGCGACGAAGTCAGCTACTACAAAGACGGGACGGTCGAGCACAGCACGCCCCACGACGCGGATGGCGCGGTGCACGGCACGGTCAGGTATTTCCGCGAGGATGGTACTCTTAGAGCGGAGATGGACTACCTGCACGGTACGCATCGAGCCACGAGAGACTACGCCCGTAGTGGCAAGCTCGCGAGGGAAGCCGTCGAGCAGCCGGGCGGCGCGCAGCGGGTAAAGGAGTACTACGACACGGGTCAGCTGCGACTCGAGTACACGTACGATGACGGCGACCAGTACGACGAGCGGGAGTACGATCGCTCCGGCAAGCCGATACGCACTGATTGAGCGGCTCGAGCCTGCGTGGCTACTGATTACGCGGGGAGCAACTTTAGCGGGCTGTCAGGCGCGGCGTTGGTGCCTATGTAGCGCGGGTGACGTCATCGGAGTTTGGTTGCCCCGTGGAGTTCGCACTCAGCGTGCTCGGGGGAAAGTGGAAGACGGTGCTCTTGGCCCACCTCAAGACAGGGCCGAAGCGCTATCGAGACTTGCGGAACTTAGTGCCCAAGCTGAGTGACAAGATGCTCACCCAGCGCATCCATGAGCTGGAGCTCGGCGGTTTGATCGAAAAAGACGCTGCGTCTGCCTACGTGATGACCGACCGTGGTCGCTCCCTGTCTCCCGTGTTGCAGGCCCTTTTTGATTGGGGGGAGGAGCACCGGGATAACCTAACGAACCGCCCTTAACGCACCATCTGGTGCGTTGCGGTTGTCAGTGGTGGGCACTAGCTTCCGTCGATGATCACCGAGTACGTGCGCTATCGCATCCCTGACGACCAAACGGACGAGTTCGTTTCCGCGTATCAACGAGCGGCCAAGGTGCTGGACGTCAGCCCGTTCTGCATCGACTACGAGTTGGCTCGTTGCGAAGAGGAGCCGGCGCGCTTCACCCTGCGCATCCACTGGACCTCCGTCGAGGAGCACTTAAGCGGCTTTCGCAAAAGCGCGGAGTTCCCGGCGTTCCTGGCAGCGGTGCGTCCCTTCATCACCCACATCGAGGAGATGCAGCACTACGCGCCCGTGCTCAGCTCCGAGTCAGTCGGCTAGGGCACCGTCAGTGCGGGCTCCGTCAAGCCGGGGAACACACCGCCGCTCCAGTTGGTGACGTAGTCGCCGTCATGGGCGAACGCACTCACGCGGTACTTGAGCTTGGTCAAGTCGGCACCGATCGAGTCGAGCTCCGACTTGGGGACGAAGAAGTGGATCTCGTCCACCAGGATGACCGCGACGGCTCCGCTGGTTGCGGTGACGTCAGTAAAGGTGCCGTTCAAGGCTTCGGTCACGGTGAGGATCAACGTGCCGCCAGGGCCGGTGTGAAGCTCGTACCAGCGATCGGTGCCGTCGAAGAAGTCGGCGTCGCATGGAGCGCTGGCGGCGTAGTTGTTGCCGGCGACGCCGTCTCGATCGACAACGAAGGCGTACTGGTAGAACTTGTTGCCGGGGTCGTCCGCAGGGAACGGCGCGCGCAGCTTGACGCTAACATGTAGATATTGCCCTGCGGCAACGGAACCGGGGGTCACGAGGCCACCGTGGAAAACACCGTAGGGCAGGCCCGGGAGACTCAAGCCCGGACCAAATGGTGCGTTCGCCGAGTTGAAGTAGCGCACGACGTCGGGCGTCTCGAGCTGGGCTCTCACCGCTGAAATGTCTTGCGCGGGCTGAGGAGTCTTTTCCCTGGGATTGGCAAACTCACACGAGTGCCGTTTGAGGCCGCTCGAGAACTGCGCGGGCGGCGGAGCGCCTGGCGGCGGTGCGGGCGGGGAGAATGAACCCCAGTACCAGAACCAATCGAAATCGTCGGCGCGCACGGCGAGGGCGTCGATGTCGTCTTGGCCTCCGCTGGATGCCATGGGTTGCAAGCCGAGGGCGACTTGATCGACGAGCAGCGCGTTGACGCCGCCGCCCTTGGATTGGAAGACGTCGGCGGGGTGCTCGCCCGCGCTCGATTGCAGGAACACCGCGCTCCCCGTCTTGCCGACGCTGGTTGGATCCACGGAGAACCACACGTCGCTGGGCGTGGTGATCGCGGCGCCAAACACGACTAGCGCGTCGATGTCGTCTCCCGGCAGCAAGCCGAGATCGTCGCAGCTGAAGGTGACGCGGTTCACGCCATCGCCGTCGGACTCGAACAAGGTGCAACCGCGTTCGTTGGCCGCGGTCATGGCGACGGCGCTGCCGGGCGCGCCTTGGGAGTCCTTGGTGACGGAGAAGTAGATGCGCGCGTTGCCTTGCACATCGAGGTCGAAGGCGTTGACGTTGTCCTTCGGTGTGCCGCCCGCCGCTAGGGGTTGCAGGCCGATGCGATACTCGTCGGTATAGAGCTGGTTCTTGCCGCCGCCGGTGGGATCTAGCGCGCCGACGGAGACGAAGAGGTCGCCCGGATCTTCGCTGGCCATGGACTCATCGCGGACCTCGGTGACGGGCAAGCCGTCGGTGCTCTGTGTAACATTCCTTACGGAAAAGTATAGCGGTGCAGGGAAAACGACCTGATGGGGAGCGCTCACGGCGTCTAGGTCGTCCGCTGCGGCGAGCCCGAGGTTCGCGTTGCTGAAGTAGAGCTCGTTGGTTCCCGATGCTCCGCTATGGTCGGCGTCGTCTCCAACGTTGCTCGAGCCATACAGCTGGCTCGCCACTTGGCTCTGGTTCGTCTCGACGGCTGTGCCGCTCAAGCCGATGGCGCCCGGCGAGACGCTGAAGATCTGATTCGGCTGATTGCCCGCGCTGCCGCCGGTGCCTGCGCCGCCTCCGCTCGCACCGCCCGCGCCGCTCGCACCGCCCGCGCCAGCTCCCGAAGCGCCGGCGCTGCCGCTCACACCGGCACTGCCGCTCACACCGGCACTGCCGCTGTTGCCTCCCGCGCCGCCGCTGGTCTGGCTGCCTCCCGCTCCGGCGCTGCTTCCCGCCGCGCCTCCGTTGCCGCCGGCGGGCTTCTTGCTGCTGGAGTCATCGCAGGCAAGGGCCAATAGCAGTGGAAAAGTGGCGATGATGAGTCGACGCATGAGTCCTCCTGATCCGATGGTGCTCGTGCATTACGAGCCGCCGGATCCGTCGGATTGCCTCTCACCACTCAATCACCCGCGCTGGGGAGGCCGTATCCCCAATCTGCGCTTGCTGCTGCTCCGAGCGCAAAGAGACTATCCGCGAGGATCTAGATCAAGCCCTTCCGGCGGGCCTTCTCCAGGGCGTCGTGCTTGCCATTGGCCTGGAGCTTTTCGTAGATCTTCTTGATGTGGCTGTGCACGGTGTGCGGGCTCAAGTTCAGGTTGCTGGCGATCTCTTTGTAGCTCAGCCCCTGTTCAACGAAGCTCAGCACCTCCGTCTCGCGGCGACTCAAGAGCTCCGGGCTAGCCGCGGGGCGCGCTTGAAACTCCTGGATCACCGCGCGGGCGATCTTCGGGCTCATGGGCGCGCCGCCTTGATTCAGGCTGTGCAACGCTTCGATCAACTCCCGCGGTGTGGAGCCTTTGAGCACGTAGCTGGTCGCGCCGGCTTTGAGCGCGGCGAACACCGTCTCGCGATCTTCGAACACGGTGTAGGCCATCACCTCGAGCTCTGGGCGCTGCGCTTTGAGCGCGGCGATCAGCTCGATGCCGGATTGATCGGGGAGGCCGATGTCGCTCAGGACGATTTCCGCAGGGGAATCGCTCAGTGCCGCGAGGGCGTCAGCGACGTTCGCTGCGGTACCAACGACTTCCACCTCTCTCTCCCCCCCAAGCAAGAGTTCGAGATTTTGACGGATGAGATGGTCGTCCTCGACGATGAAGAGCTTCATCGGGTGCTCCCTTCGGTCTCCAGCTCAGGGTACGTGATGGGCAAGGGGACTTCGATGCGCAAGGTGTAGCGATCGGCGTCGCGCTCGGTGTGGAGCTTTCCGCCTAACGCTTGCACACGCGTTTGCAGGTTGTTCGAGCCACGGCCGCGATTGATGCCCAGCGCTTCTGGCTTTGGCGCCGAACCATCGATTGGATTCTGCAGCTCGAAGAGCAGGCGCTCCCCGCTGATGTCGAGCGCCAGGCGGGGGGCTCCCGAACCGTACTTGAGCGCGTTGGTCATCGCCTCGCGGGCGATCTTCAACAGGTGATAGCGCAGTAGATTCGGCGGCGGTTCGAGGTTCGGTGGGTGAGATGCCTCGACGCTGATCGCGTTTTCAGCGTCTTCCGTCGCGAGGCTCGCTGAGACGTGCCGCGCTTGACCACGGAGCTCCGCGATCAAACCGCTCCAGCTCGCCTCTTCGTCGTCGAGGCTGTGCATGAAGCTGCGGATTTCTCCGAGCCCATCTCGCGACAGGGTGGCGATGGTTTGCAGCGTACGCTCGAGCTCCACGCCTTCGCGCCGCTTGGCGATTTCGCTCAAGAGTCCGATGTTCGTGGTGATGCCGCCGATGCCGTCGTGGAGATCACGCATCATCGCGGCGCGCTGTTGAGCGCTGGCAGCCAGCGCGCGGGCGCTCTCGCGCAGCTCCTCCAGGTAGCGCTGAAACAGAATCGTCGCGAGGCAGCCGATCAACACCAGCACACCCCACGGAACATACGTGTTGCCGCTGAACGAAATCCAACCGACGGCCGCGGCCACGTCACGCACCCCCGCCAGGGTGAGCACGATGACGCCCAACGCAAACCAGCGCGCCTCGCGGTTCCCCGCCAAGGCGCGTTGCCCAACGACGAACAAGATCAGCAAGTCGTTCACGCCGTGAAGCACCCGGAGCGTACCGAGTAGCGCGTTCTGTTGGTCGTTGTCGAGCAGCGTCCAAGGGCCGAGGCCACCCACCGTGTACGCAACCCCGAGGAAACAAGCCAGCCAGCACACTTCGAACCACCACAGACGCTTGAGCCACGGCTGCCAGCGTGAAGTGCCGTGCGCGAAGAACAGCCGCCAAGCGAAGCCCAGGCCGCCTAGCAACAAGAGCGGGTGAGACAGGAACCAAACGTCGAACCACAGCTCCGGCGCGTCGACCAGGATGCCTTTGATGCGGGTGTAGCGCAGCGTGTAGAGCCCCGTGCCGAGCGCGAGTGAAGCAAAGGCGAAGCTCAACGGACGGTCGCCTCGACCCAACGCAGCGGCCAATAGCGCCAGCACTCCGAGCAAGATCACCAGGGCGCCGATCAGCAAGCTCGCGACGTCGCTCCGCACCACGTCGCTGAGCAAAGCGCCTCGCTCGCCCACTCGTACGCGTCCTTGCACGCCGATCAGCGAGTAGTCCGAGCGCAAGCGCAGGTACACCCACTGACCTTCGCTGCCCCGCGGCAAACTGACCAAATGCCAGGGCAAGCCGCGCCCCGTGTTGTGGCCGTGCTCCAGGTCGCCGAAGGCGTGAATGCGCTGACCCTTGAAGTACACCTCGAGGGCCAGCAGCGCCTGGTCGATGCTCAGGGTCGGTTCTTGCCAGTGAGCGCCAGGCAGGCGCGCGCGCATCCAGAGATAGTGTCCAGCTTCGCCGGGCGGGCGCCCTGTGGGGTAAGCAGGGAGCCTCAAGTGTTGCCACGGGGATCCATCTTTGGGCTCCACCAGGCGACCTTCCGCATCGCGCGGTAGGTCGCCCCAGTGGTACTCCCAGTCGCTCAGCTCGACCGCTGGAGGCTCGACGGAGCTGCCCGATTTGCGCTCCAGCGTGTGCCCGGGGGTGTAGCCGCAGGCGCCGAGCAGGGTCGCGCAGACGAACAGCAGCAATACTCGAAGCCCCGCCCAACTCATCGAGCCTAGAGGGTCGCACGGAATCGCCGAGTATTGGCATTTCCTTGCGGCTGAGCGCTAAAGGCAACTGAGCTCGA
The DNA here is from genome assembly GCA_020633205.1 of Polyangiaceae bacterium. Classification (NCBI taxonomy): domain Bacteria; kingdom Pseudomonadati; phylum Myxococcota; order Polyangiales; family Polyangiaceae; species Polyangiaceae bacterium. Next base: position 1,565,932 of record JACKEB010000010.1, on the reverse strand, counting down.
TATTGCTCGAGACGGCCATGCTGCGCACTGAGGTGACCGCGGATCCGTTGCGCGTTGCGGTGAACACGCCATACGTGCCACCTCCGTCGAAATCCGGCGGATTGCTCGACGACACCAACAAGTCACCGTTGTCGAGCAGTTGAGCGCCCACGGGGTTCAAGCCAGGGGTCGCTGTCGAGGCGGTCGCGCTGCCACTTCCGTTCAGCTCCGCGACCCGCGCCTCACCGGCGAGGGACACCAAGAACTGCCCGCTGGCTATCTCAGCGATTTGCATCGGATCGTCCACACCGGTCAATAGGTCCGTCATGCTACCGCCGCCCGCCGGAACCATCGCCACGCGGTTCGTGCCCAGGTCTGCCTGGCTGACCCAGGCACTCCCATCCGTGCGGAAGTGAATGAAGTGAGCCGCGCCGCTGGCGTAGGTCGAACCTGTCATCGTCAAGTCGCTGAACTCCTCGATCTGGTCGCTGCGCCCGACGTAGATCTTGCCTCCAAAGAAGTCGAGCCCAAGCGGCTGCCCGATGAAGTGCTCAGCCACGAACTTCCCGTCGGTGTCCCAGACCGTGACTTCACTGAAGCCCGACACGTAAATGCAGTTGTCAGGTCCTTGGTAGACTCGGTTGGGGGTGAGGAGCCCTCCCTTGAAGAGTGAGCGAACAAAGGCACCGTCCGAGCGCCGATGGACGTTGACTTGGCCCTCGCCACCCGACGTCACGCCACCCACCAAGAAAACGTCTTCGGTGCCCCGCGCGCAGCGCGTGCCCGTTGGCTTTGCCGCGCAGAAAGCACTGGGCGTTCCGCCGCTACCGCCGGTGCCCACCGTTCCAGCGCTGCCCGCGGCGCCTCCGCTGGCCATGCCGGCGGTGCCGCCTGTCGTTGCTCCTGCGCTCCCCGCCGCACCGCCCGTGGCCGCGCCGGCTGCGCCTCCAGTCGTTGCACCCGCGCTGCCACCCATGCCGCCAGCACCGGCGCCAGCACTGCCGCTCGAGCCAGCACTGCCGCTTGAGCCAGCACTGCCGCTTGAGCCAGCACTGCCGCCCATGCCGCCGGCTGCGCCGCCCGTGCCGCCCATGCCGCCCTGGTTGCTGCCGCTGGAGCCTGAGCTACCACCCTGAGCATTGCCGGCCGCGCCACCGCTTCCTCCAGCGGCTCCGGCGCCTCCGTTGCCTGATGAAGCGTCATCCGAACAGCCGATGGCCAGTGTGCCGAGTACGAGGCAAGTGAGTGCGATGCGCATGAGACCCTCCGTGTGATCAGTCGAAATCGGCGCGACGCGTCTCCAGTACCCGCCGCGAGTCCTGCATACGCGGCGGCTCCGATCGCGGATCAGGCCTAAAAATGGGCAAATTCGCACACCAAGTCGGGTGATCCGGCATCCCCAATCCGGGTCTAGCGGGGCGAGATCCCACGCCAATTAGTCGCCCAGTGAGGCCGCGGCTGACTAGCATGCCGGCGATGTTCGGCAGCCTGGGACGCCGCAGCGTGGAAGCCACAGTGCTGCTGTTTGCGGTGCTCGGCTTCACCTACGTGCCCCTCGGGGAGCACACTGGGCTCGAGCACGCGAAGGCCATCTTCGGCACCGATGCCGCCAGTCGCGCGGGCAGCGAGCTGTGGGGAGCCGTCAGCCGCCTGCGCGACCGTTGGCTCGGCGATCCACGAGGTCACGTGCCGCCACCGGCGCCGTCGGGCGCGGCGCCTGAGCCGAACTCCGCGACGCCGGAGGAGCTCCTGAGCAAGTCAGCCCCCGCGGAGGCCGCTGATCTGAGCGACATCCCGGAGGCTGACGAGGGGTCCGGAGCAGACGCCCCGACCCCGGAGCCGCAGCCCTAACTTCTGCTCGGCTACTTCTTCTTGCCGGAGATCTTGACGACCTTCTCAACCATTTCCTTGGGGAAAGTGCCCTGGCCGAGCTTGGTCACCGCCTTGCGCAGGAGCTTCTCCCACTCGTCGCGCTCCGCCTGGGTCAGCTTGACCACCGTCATCTTCTTCGCCAGGCGCGCGTAGGCTGCGTCGTCGAGCTTGCGGATCTTCTTCGCGCCCTTCTTGCCGTACTTGCGCTGCAGCTTGAGCACGAGCTTGCGCGTATCCTCCGGCATGCCCTCGAGGGTCTTGGTGCGGATCACCGTGCCACCGATCGCGCACACCGTGGAGTCCGCGCCGATGTGATCGAGCTGGGGCGTCCACTGTAGCTGCTCCGCGGCCAGAGGCGGGGCGCTGAGGACGTTCACCGCGCCGGAGCGCAGGTTTGGCAGCACCTCCGTCGGGCCGAGGGGAGTGGGCGTCACCTGGCCAATCAGGCCGTAAATCACCGGGGCCATCGGCTCATCTCGCCAGGCGACGGGCTTCTTGCCTTGCATATCCCCAGGTTTCCTCACGGCAAAGCCCTTGGACATCAGGCGCACGCGGCCGAGGTCGCCCCAACCCACGACGGTGAAGCCTTCCTTCTCGAAGCCGCCTTCGAGCTCCTTCTTCATCTGCTTGCGCGCTTTGTCGAGCAGCGCCCAGCTGTCGAGCACGCCCGGGAGCTGCAACACCATCACGTTCTTGTAGATGCGTGAGAGTCCGACGGAGGTCAGCGCCGCAGCGTCGATCTGCCCTGTCTTCAGCTTCGAGACCATGGCGCCTTCATCGCCCTGGACGCCGTTGTAGTAGACGAGCAACCCAACTTCATCGCTCGTCTTCTGGCGCAGCTTTTTGTCCAGCTTGACGAAGAACTTCCCCCACGCGGAGTTCTTTGGAGCCAGCGTCGCAATCTTGATCTCCGTCGTCGCTGAGGCCCGATTGCTGAACCCAACGCTGGCGCACACCAGCGCCGCCACCACCATCCACCGCGTCCACTGCATGAGGCTCAGCGTGCGAGATTTTGCACCCGGTGTCGAGCCTCCCGGCCCGCCGGTCAAGCTAAGTTACTGCGGTTTCGAGGCAATTCGGGACGCTGTGGCAGCACGAAAGGCGCGAATGGACAACTCCCCGCGAGCCCGCTCCGTGGGTACGCTTGGACCATGTTCATCCTCAAAGGCGCTCCCCTCCAAGCTGCTCGTGCTGCCGTACTCGCCGGCTGGGGCGTTGGCGTCGCCGCGTGGTTCGTCCCCGGCCTCGCCAGTCAACGCTGGATCGTCCCAACCCTCGTCGGCATCCACGCCATCGAGTGCTTCGCCTTCCTCCCCCTACTGCGCAAAACGGGCCGCGACGGCAACGCCGACCTCCCCATGCTGCTCATCTTCGGCGCAGTCCACTACCTATCCCTAGACCGCACCCCAGCCAACTCAGACGCCGCAGAGCCGAGCTGAGCCGATGTAGCAGCCGCCGCCCGGATCCGCGCGGATTTTGGGGGTGAGGGAGCAGTGGGCTGGTGCCTTGTGCCTTGTGCGCAATCCAATCGCTCAGCGACCGACATCGCCACGATGGAAAGCGCGAAGCCGGAGCCAACACCGCCACGTCAGCCACACGACGTGCTGGTGAAGCAGATCTTCGGTGATCCGAAGAACGCGCGGGTTGAGCTCGAAGCGGTGCTACCCGCACCGATCGTCGCGGCGATCGATTGGTCCACGCTTGAGGTGCTGCCAGAGACCTTCATCGATCCGGCGTTCGCTAAGACGCAAGCCGACTTGCTGTTTCGGGTGCAGCTCGCGGGTCGCGACGCGCGGCTCTACATCGTGTTCGAACACAAGAGCGACTCAAAGGCGGAGACGCTGGTGCAAGTGGGGCGCTACGTGCTCGATGTGCTCGCGCGCTACTTCCAACACGGGGGGAAGCTGCCCGCTCCTGTGGTGCTGCCGATTGTATTGCACCACAGCAAGGCCGGGTGGCCCGTCGCGCAGAGCTTCGAGGAACTCTTCGACCCCGCGGTGCTCGCAATCCCGGGAGTTCGAGAGCACGTGCCGCACTTCCGCGTGGTCCTAGATGACATCAGTCACCAGACTGACGAAGCCTTACGCACCCGCGCCAAGGACGCGGCATCGCTGATCGTTCCGCTCACCCTTTGGGCGCTGCGGGACTCGCGGGACGACGAGGCGATTCGTGGTGCCTTTGCCCACTGGGCGCTGGTTATTGCAATACTCTGGCGGCTCCCCGATGCCCGAACCGGGCTGTTCTTTGTGCTACATTACCTGACGCTGCTGACCCAGGCGCTGACAGAAGGAGACTTGCTGGAAGCGCTTGGAGACGCGACGCCGGAGGCGAAGGAAGCGATGACGACACTTGCTGAAAAGTGGATGGCTCAAGGCGAGGCCCGGGGACGAACTCAAGGCGAACGTCGCGCGCTCGAGCGGCTGCTCCGTCGCAAGTTTGGAGATGCCGTGCTGGATGACTCGGTGCTGAGTCGCCTCGCCGCCGCGGATGAAGCCCAGCTCGAACAGTGGACGGACCGGGTGCTGGATGCCCAGCGGTTGGAAGACGTTTTTGGGTAAAGCTAGGCGTGATGGAAATTTACCTCACGGAATCAATCATTAGGGGTGGCATGGCGATGAACAGCGTCCCAACCCTGAACCGTGAGGACGTTCCGCCAGCGTTGTGGCAGCTCATACCGCTCGCGGAGGTATGGGGTATCGGCGACGATAGAGACCGAGACCGGAAAGTCCAGCTCGCGGAGGACTCCGCCTTGGAGGCTCTGGTAGCCTTTCTCGACTGTGACGACCTGATGGCCAATCTGAACGAATGGCTTGCCGGTGAGGAATCCTATGCAGAACCCATGTCAGAAGCGTACGCGGCTTTCACGTCGCTCATCATGGCCGCGGAGTTCGCTCAGAGTCGGCTCGCGAATCGTCGATAGTATTTCCTTGCGGCAAAATAGTGAATTCGTTGGGGTCGTGGGTCCATGAGTGCAAGAACCCCGCGCTGCTTGGGTTGGGTTGAGCTGAGCGGACTGGAGGAACACGTGTCCGAGTGTCGTATGGCGCGCTATGCTGTCGGCAAACTCAGGGACGGACTTCGCGAGACCACGTACTAGGTCCTCGAAGCTGCGCGGAGGGTTCTTCAGCGCCTGTGCTTGCTCCCTGATGAGGTCAACCATGCCGTCAGGCTGAAGATCGAACAGATTGCAGAGAAACTCGTCCGGAGACTGTGCTTCGATCCCGTGGGGTAGGGTCGCGAAGTCCTTCAGGTTACTCGTCACGATCACCTGTGCCCCTGCTTTCACAGCGACGGCGGCCACGTGGCGGTCCTTTTCGTGGTTCGTCATAGCGGCCACGAGGGGCTGATATCCGTCAACCATTGCCTCAGGGAAAGCATCTGTCATCGCGGCGCGAAGGCGCCCTGCCTGCAGCGCGTTCATTCGGTTGGTTGAGAGTAGATTTCGCAACGTCTCGTCGAGGATCTCCTCAGACCAGTACAGTTGAAATAGTCCCTCTGCGGCCGCTCGAAGCAACGTGTCTCTCAGTGAGAATGGGAACAGGACGTTGGCGTCCAACACGACTTTGAAGGGCGCGACGATCATCGTCTGAGGACTGCTAGTCTAGCTCTTCGTAACCGCCGGCTTCCTCGCTGAGCCGGGTGAGTTCATCGAGCGCGGCTCTCCGCTTGCGATCTCGTTGCTCCTTGAAGGCCAACACGTCGTCGACTCTCAAGCGACGATGCTTGCCAGTCCTTCGGTAGACGAGCTGTCCTTCGTCGAGGAGTCGAACCAGGTACTGGCGCGACACGTTGAGCAGGTCGGCCGCCTGCTGGGTGGTTAGTTCTTGGCCAACCGGCACCACAGTGATCGAGTCGCCGCGAGCCATCACTTCAGCGACGCGCTCCAGTACGTAGAACACGCTCTCGGGGATTGAGATCGACTCGCCCGTAGGGCCGACGAGCTTGCAAGCCTTGCGCTTCTTGCGCGCGCCGGCTGCACCGTCGAGCAAGGCGAAGAGCGCAGCCACGTCAGCCCGTTGGTTCGGTGGAGCCGCGATTGGGGTCATCCGTCGGATCCGTTCCTCAATCGATCTCTCGGCTGTTTCGACTGTCATGTTGCTCTTTGGAGGTTGATATCTATTCGACCTAAACGCAACCCAAATCGACCCAAACGCAACTGGAGCACACACGGGGAAGATCTTCACGCCCAGGAGGCGAGCTGCAGCGGCGGTGTGTGTGCATACGCCTGTTGGATGACTCCACGACGGATCCGAGCGACGAGTACGTGCTGCCTCCGGGCGTCGCCGAGTGGTTCGTCCCCGGCCTCGCAAGCCAACGCTGGATTGTCCCAACCCTCGTCGGCATCCACGCCATCGAGTGCTTCGCGTTCCTCCCACTGCTGCGCAAAACGGCCCGCGACGGAAACGCCGACCTCCCCATGCTGCTCATCTTCGGCGCCGTCCACTAGTTGTCTCCAGACCGCACCCCAGCCAAACTTGACGCTCCAGAGCCGACCTGAGCCGATGTAGCAGCCGCCGCCTGGATCCGCGCGGATTTTGGGGGTGAGGGAGCAGTGGGAGGCCGCGCTGCTCGAAGGCGGACGTTGGCGCCGCCCGCAGCCAGGGCTAGATTCCTCGAGATGGAGCACCGCCCAACCGACCTGCATCGCCGGCTGATAGCTGCCTATCGCAGCGGCGCACGCATTCCGGACATCATTCGTGATGATCCCGAGTTGCGCAAAATGAGTCCCTTTGACCTGATGTGGCTGTTCATGGAGTGCTTCCACGTGGGCCTCAGCGATGTGTCCGGCTTGGACGGCTGGTGGCCCTACGATGGCCCGAGTGAAGTCACCGATGACCTACTAGACAGCTCCATTCGGCGGGCCATACGCAACAAGCAAGGTTGAAGCCCAGGTGACGCGGCGTTCGCTTGGGCAAGCGCGATGAGGCGCGAAGCTGCCTACTCTTCCTCTCGGCGGAGTAGCTCGAGCAATACGGGCACGACGATGCGATCCTTCGGTCGCCCTGCCTTCGTCTTCACCTCAATCAGCGTCGCTAGATCGAGAACCAGAAGGTCGTCGTTCCCATCCTGGATGCGCTCCGTGTGTGGTTCGAGCTCAGCGTAACCCCGCCCGTCGTGAAGCGTGCCGAGGCAGTCGAGGTCGCCGAGGGTGGTGGTGAGGAGCGACTGTCCCGGACCCACGAGGTGAGACGCGGCGGGTCGAATCACTCGCCCGGCGGGGTCGCGCACGCGGGCATCGAGTTGTTGAAGTACAGCCAGGAGCCGGTCGACATTTTCCGGGTCGCGATCGTGGACGATATCGAGGTCGACCGTGGTCACGGGCGCACGATGGAGCACTGCTGCGGCGCCGCCCACCACGATGAAGCGGACGCTCGCCTCGCGCAGTGATCCCAAGAGTGCGCCAAGGTCAAACATCAGCGACGCGGTAGTGCCTGAAGCCTCAAGAGCTCTCTAGCGCTGGCGCTCGCTTCGCGGAGCAGCTCGAGCGGGCTACGTCGGGCTGCAGAGTCGAGCAGCGTCTGATCGACGTCGGCGGCTGCGGCTACGAGTTCTGGATCGACTTCGAGAAGCCACGCCCGCACATCCTCGTAACTGCTCGAGGCGGGAGCGTTGCGGGAGTCGGACGGCTTCATGCCGATAGCGTGACCCATGTGCGAGGCGGAGGGAAGCGGGACGGAGAGTGCTACATTACCTGACGCTGCTGACCCAGGCGCTGACAGAAGGAGACTTGCTGGACGCTCTTGGTGAAGCGACGCCGGAGGCGAAGGAAGCGATGACGACACTCGCAGAAAAGTGGATGGCTCAAGGCGAGGCCAGGGGAGAGGCGAAGGGCCGAGTGGAGGGCGAGCGCCGCGCGCTCGAGCGCCTGCTCCGTCGCAAGTTTGGAGATGCCGCGCTGGATGACTCGGTGCTGAGTCGACTCGCGGCCGCGGATGAAGCGCAGCTCGAGCATTGGACGGACCGGGTGCTGGATGCGCGACAGTTGGAAGACGTCTTCAGTTGAGTTGTATTGGTTGGTCGCTTTAACGCCACGTGGAAATCTGAAACGCCAACGACGTGCGGCTCTTCAGCGACGCGGTAGTGGTCTGCAGCCTCAAGAGTTCTCTCGCGCTCGCGTCGCGGAGCAGCTCGAGCGGGGAACGGCGAGCAGCGGAGTCGAGCAACGTCTGATCGACGTCGTCGGCGGCGGCTACGAGTTCCGGATCGACTTCGAGAAGCCACGCCCGCACGTCCTCATAGCTGCTCGAGGCTGGAGCGTTGCGGGAGTCGGACGCCTTCATGCCGATAGCGTGAGCCATGTGCGAGGGGGAGGGAGGTGGAACGAAAGCTAGTGAAGCCTGAACCGGTGACGCTGACGGAGCTCGTAGGCCGATTGCCTTCATTGGACGACGACGCTGTGATCTGCGGACGCAAGCCATGGGTTGCTGAAGGCGAGTTTGTCGTCGTGAGCTTCAACGAAGACTACTCAATTCCACTAGAAGTCCAGGACCTTGGCTACGTCTATTTCCTCGAGGTATCGCTCGCGCGCGACGTGCTTTCATCGCGTCAGGACGAACCGCTGAACGCCGCCGTTGACCTACTGCTGTACTACGCAGAATGGGACGCGTATCCGGAGTAGCTTCTTGAGCTGGATGCTCCGCGGCACTAGCATTCGCCATAGATGGTATTGCTTACAGCACGGTCGAAATGCGCACTGTGCTCCGAACTGCTTGGAAGCGGACCGGAGCGGCGCGGGATGGCCGCATTCGTTAGTAATCTCGCTGACGAACTCTCGATCTTTAGTGACGCGGGGTTTCACCTGCGGTGCTTTGACGCGCACCCGCTTCGCGAGAAGGCGCTCCGACGATACGCCACGGAAAAGGTCTTCTGGCGGAGTCCGCGCGTGTGTGCGCATTGCGATGTCTCCATCCCGAAGCGCGAGGTTCTACTGATAGGGCATCTCGTTGATGACCCCGGCGATCCGCTGTACGAGTTCAACTACCTGGCTTTGGACAAGCGGCGCCTGCAAGATTGGAAGCCGTACGCGCGGTTCCGAGAGCTCGCGGCGGAGTTCCAAAACTCCGATCGGTATCTGTCTTACTATCCGCTGGTTGAGGGGAAGCCGTTCCGCGCACCTCCGGGAAAGCTCGGCAAAGCGTACGTGCTCCCGTCACGAGACTAGAATCCACCCCCGCGAACACATGACGCAAATTACTCACGCGGAAATACGGCCAGCAGGCTTGGTGTGCTTCTCCTCTTCGCGTCGTCCTGACAATGACGAAGCGTGACCGTTGGGCCCACTGGATTCGGCGTCTATCGATGGAGAGAGCTAGCCAGAGCGCCAGCCGGGAACCAAGGGCTACAAGCGAGACCCAACGCCCGACGAGCTAGGAGTCGTTCAGTGAAGAGTGAGCACATAAGGGTTAGCACCGAAGGTGGCGCGGTCTCATTGGTCGTTGATGACTGGGAGCTCTGTGACTTCTTGGACGACCATCTAACGGACCTCGGGTTCGAGTTTCACTTGACGATTGAGGGGCAAGGAGAATTGCAAACCTATGTGCTCCGGCTCTCGGCAGACACGACGCTTAGCGCAATTGAGCAAGCGCTCGCGCGAGTTCCTGATGACGAGATCCGGCAGATCTGGGAGATCAACAAGGGGCGCAAGTAGCGCCAATCGGCTACTCAATGCCCAACTTTGACGACGTCTCCCGTAACGGTGGCATTGTTGATAGCGTCACCATCGGGGCGGTCGCTCTGTTATCGAAGCGGCTCCCCCGCCTCAAACAAAACCCACCCACCCGTTACAAACCGCTCAGTGCCCAAGCGCTCCCCAAGCTCACGATACTTCACTGGCAATGCAAACCAGCGCGCGCCTTTCGCGTCCAGCGCTTTCCGCAGGGCACTGACGGAGCCTAGCGGGTCCTCTGTCAGTTTCTTCCGCGGGTCGTTGTCGCGCAGGCTGAAGCAGGCGTCGGGCGCTTCGAAGCCGACGCACACGGCGTAGAAGCCGAAGTCGTCGGTTGCGACGGCTAGCTTTTCGGCGCCTTTTGACTTGGCTGCGGCGCCTGTCGCGACTGCGGCGCGGCGGATGATGAAGGAGTCGCGGCGGCTGTACCAGGGGCGCAGGACGAATTGGCCGAGCAGCAGGCAGGCCACGGCGACGAGGACGATGCGCGGCTTGCTGGTGTGGGCGAGGAGCAGCTCGAGCACCCGGAGTAGGACCAGCGCCGTGAACATCCACAAGGCGAGCACGGCGCGCTCGGAGTGGTGGGTTGGCGCGCCGTCACGCAAGTCGCCGTAGATCAGGCTGAGGAGCATGAGGAGCAACAGCGCCGCTGTGCGGCGCCACGGCTGGGACACGCTGCTCCTCACCCCCGAAGAATCTGACGGCGGAGGTTCCGGCGACTGACTGCGCCGTAGAGAGGAAAATAGCCAGGCGGAAAATACAAACGTCACCAGCACCAGCTCGGGCTCACCTCGTAGGAAGCCTAGCGGGTAGCCGGAGAGCCGCGCCCACAAGGACTCGGGGGCGGCGCCGATGGCGCGACGGTAGGCGGCCACGCGATCGACGAAGAAGGTGGCACTGCCTTGGGCGTAGAGGCCGTGGAGCATCCACCAGAGGGAACCGGAGACGGCGAGGGCGCCGGAGCCGAGCAAGAGAGTGCGCTGAGGCTTCGAGAATGGCTCTGTGTTGACCTCAGAACGGCCTCTGAATGCGTCCCAGCCGCTGACCAGGGCGAAACCCAGAGCGACTGGCCAAGCCTCGTAGCGGCTCAAGCACGCGCTGCAGAGCAGGGCGCCACCGAAGAGGCGCAGGCGAGGGGAGCTACTGACGAGTACGCAGGCGGCGACGATGCTCGCGGCGCACAGGCTCTCAGGCACGGTAGCGACGCCCAGGTAGGCGGCGTAGGGGAAGGTGCTGCCGAGGGCGGCGGCGCTGGCTGAGCGCAGGGGGCTCAATTTCAGCTGACGCGCGGCCAGGTAGAGCAGCGCCGTGCTTAGCAGCCCGCACAGCACCGCCACGATGCGGGCAACGAACAGGCTCTTGCCGAAGGCCAGCATGGCCGAGCCGGTGAGCCAGAAGGGAAAAGGCAGCCAACTGGTTCCGCTAGGATCCAACGACGGGGCGGTCGCGAAGCCCTGGGCGATGAACACCCGGGCGAAGTCGTCGTCGCTCACCCCGTGGAAGCCCTCGCCGAACAGCGCGAGCAAGCCAATCGCGAGCTTGAACAGCAACGCTCCACCCAGCGGCAGCCCGCGCGCGCTGGGTTTCATGAATCGTCAGCCGACGAGCGGCTCAGTTGGCGCCGGGATCAGCCGGGGCAGGTGCTGCGGGAGCCGGCGCCTTGGGCGCGGCAGGAGCTTTGGGCTTGGGAGCGGGCTTCTTCTCGGCGCTGGGAGCCGGAGCCGCCGCGCTTTCTGCAGGTGCCGGTGCCGCGCTCTCAGCGGGTGCTGCGCTCTGAGCGGGTGCCGTTTCCGCGGGGGTAGGAGCGGGCGCCTCTTCGGGCTCCTGCTTCTCCTCTTCCTTCGGCTTCTCCTCGGAGCCGGCAGCTGCGCTCGCCGCGGCGGGATCGGTGTCCTTCTTGACTTCCTTCTCGAGGGCGGTGTCGCCGGAGCTCGACATGTAGGCGAGGCTGATGCTGGTGCCGAAGAACACCGCCATCGTGATCCAGGTCACGCGGGAGAGCAGGTTGCCCGCGCCGCGACCACCGAACACTTGCTGAGCGCCCGCGCCACCGAATGCTGCGCCGAGGCCGCCGGACTTACCGGGCTGCACCAGGATCACGAGGATCAACAGGAGGCAGGCGAAGACGTGGACGACGGTGAGCGGGGTCTCGAGGAACTTGAGCATGCGGGCTCTTATCGATTCTTGTGAGGGATGGCGGCTGCGGACGAGAGGCTGAGGCTCTCAAGCACCGGAGCATCCAAAAGCTTCCAGAAGGGGCGCGAGGTTGATTCGTGTGAGCCTTGCTCGCGCGCTCTACAGCGCGCGCAAGATACCCAGGAACGATTCAGCCTTGAGCGAGGCGCCTCCAACTAGAGCGCCATCCACGTCCTCGCAAGCCAAAAGCCCCGCCGCGTTGTCCGGCTTGACGCTGCCGCCATAGAGGATCCGCGTGGCCACCGCCAATTCCTGTGAGATTCCGGTTAGTTGAGCCCGGATCGCGGCGTGCACTTCCTGCGCCTGCTCGGGCCCGGCGACGCGCCCAGTACCAATGGCCCAGACGGGTTCGTAAGCGATTGCGCCCACCCCAACGTCAGCCAAAAGCAGCTTAGCGAAGGCGCCGACCTGGCGCTGGACGACGGCCAAGGTCTGCCCCGCCTCGCGTTCCTCGAGGGTCTCACCCACGCAAACGATGGGGCGCAAGCCCGCATCGAGCGCGGCCTGGGTCTTTTCAGCGACGCCGGCGTCTGTCTCGCCGAACAACTGGCGGCGCTCGGAGTGACCGATGATCACCCACTTGCACCCCGCGTCGAGCAGCATCGGAGCGCTGACCTCACCGGTGAAGGCGCCGTCGTTCTTCGGGTGAAAATTCTGTGCGGAAATTTCTACGCTAACCTTCAAGCCGGCGCGCGCCTCTTCCACCGTGGCGGCCACCGCGGCGAGCGCGGTGTAGGGCGGCGCCATCACCACGTCAGCCGTACCCGCCGGCAAATCCGCCGAGCGCAGGCCGCGCATGATGTCGATGGCCAGATCGCAGCCGGTGCGGCCGCCGTGAAACATCTTCCAGTTGCCCGCGATCAGCGGAACGCGCTTCGTCATTTCTGCTTCTCCCTAAACGACGCTCAGCCTGCGCTGCGCAGGGCTTCGATGCCGGGTAGCTTCTTGCCTTCAATGAGCTCCAGGGAGGCGCCGCCACCGGTGGAGATGTGATCGATCTTCTCAGCGAGCTCCGGCCCCGCCTGGCGCACGGCCGCGGCGCTGTCGCCACCGCCCACGACGGAGAACGCTGAGGCGTCCGCGACGCGCTGCGCGATGCCTTGAGTGCCGCTAGCGAACGCTGGGTTCTCGAACAGGCCCATCGGTCCGTTCCAGAAGATGGTCTGCGCCTTGGCGATGCGCGCACCGAAGAGCTCGAGTGTCTCCGGGCCGACGTCGAGGGCCATGTGATCCGCGGGGATACTCCCAACGCCAACCGTCTTGCCGCTTTGGGCTTCGAGTGACGTCGCGACGACGACGTCCTTCGGGAGCAGGATGTCCACCTTGCGGTCCCGTGCTTGCTCGAGCAGCGTGCGGCCGCGAGCGAGCCAGTCCTCCTCCACGCGGGAGGCCTGGAGCTTGTGCCCTTGAGCCGCGAGCAAAGTATTGGCCATCGCACCGCCGATGCAGATGGCGTCGCACTTCTGCATCAGGCTCTCGATGACTGCAATCTTGTCGGCGACCTTGGCGCCGCCAAGTACGGCCACGAAGGGACGCGCCGGGGAGTCTACGACGCGGGCGAGGGAGGCGATTTCACGCTTCACCAGGAAGCCCATACCGCGCTCCGGCTTGATGCGAGGCAACCCCGCGGTGGAGGCGTGGGCGCGATGCACGGCGCCGAAGGCGTCGCTGACGTACACATCGCACAGCTCACCGAGCTCCTTGATGAAGCCCTCTTCGTTCGCTTCTTCTTCCGCGTGGAAGCGAAGGTTCTCGAGCAGACAGACTTGGCCAGCGCGCAGGTCCTGGATCACCTTGCGCGGTGCGTCCCCGATGCAGTCGTCGGGCATGTGCACCTCGACCTTCATCAGCTCGGCCAGGCGCGCGCCGCAGGGCTCGAGGCTGTACTCCGGCGCGACCTTGCCTTTCGGACGGCCGAGATGGGAGGCCAGGATCACCTTGGCCCCCGCATCGAGGGCGTACTGGATGGTGGGGATTGCCGCGCGAATGCGCTCGTCGTCGGTGATCTGCTGCTGCTTGTCCAGCGGCACGTTGAAGTCCACGCGGATGAACACGCGCTGGTTCGAGAGCTCCAGCTCTTCGATCGACTTGATCCCGTCCAGGTACGCCATGCTTATTTCCTTGAGGATACGCTTTGAGTTCGCTCAGCCCTTGGCCACGAGCAGCGCCAGGTCGATCATGCGGTTCGCGAATCCCCACTCGTTGTCGTACCAGGAGAAGACCTTGGCGAAGCGATCGCCCTGGGTCTTGGTCATGGTGGCGTCGAAGATGCTGGAGTGGGTGTTGCCGATGTAGTCGTTCGAGACGAGCTCTTCCTCGGTGTACTGCAGGATCCCCTTGAGCGGACCCTCGGCGGCGGCCTTCATGGCGGCGTTGATGCTGTCCACGCTGACGTCCTTCTCGGTCGTCAGGGTGAGGTCCACGAGGCTCACGTCGATCGTCGGCACGCGCACCGCGAGGCCGTCGAACTTGCCCTTGAGTGCGGGGATGACTTCAGCCACCGCCTTGGCAGCGCCGGTGCTCGTCGGGATCATGCTGACGGCAGCAGCGCGGGCGCGACGCAGATCGCCCTTGCGGTGCGGCAGGTCGAGCAGCGCCTGATCGTTGGTGTACGAGTGCACCGTGGTCATCAGGCCAGCGACGACACCGAAGTTGTCGAGGAGCACCTTCGCGACGGGCGCCAGGCAGTTCGTGGTGCAGCTGGCGTTGCTGATCACCTGGTGCTTGTTGCCGTCGTACTGGTCTTGGTTGACGCCCATCACCACCGTCAGGTCGTGGTTCTTTGCGGGGGCGCTGATCAGCACCTTCTTCGCGCCAGCTTCCACGTGACCAATCGCCTTGGTCTTGTCGGTGAACAAGCCAGTGCACTCGAGCACCACGTCCACGCCCTGGCTCTTCCACGGGATCTCCTTGGGATCCTTGATCGCGGTGATCTGGATGTCGTTGCCACCGACGGTGATGCCGCCGTCACGCACGCCCACGGGCGCGGCGTCGAAGGTGCGGTGGATGGAGTCGTACTTCAGCAGGTGAGCCAGCGTCTTGGGATCCGTCAGATCGTTGATGCCGACGACTTCGACATCTTTGATTCCGCGCTGGTAGAGCGAGCGCAAGACACAGCGTCCGATGCGGCCGAAGCCGTTGATGCCAACCTTTACCGACATGACTACTCCTAGTTGGGTGAGTGCGCGTTTCCGCGAGATTGAGGCGGAGGTGTCCGCTCAGAAGCCCGATGCGTGGCCCGCGGGTTTTGGCGCCGAGTCTGGGTCGGCGCAAGCTGGTCGAACGCCGGCTCTCGCTGCGCCGCTTTTCCAGGCATTTCCGGACTGAAGCGGCGCGACATTACCGAGCGTCTGACAGGCGCGGAACTTAGGCGCAAGGGGGGGGCCGGTCAACGCGAAAGCGCTGCCAAACATGGCGCTTTCACAGCCTCTTCCAGGGTCAGTCGAGCCCTTCCGAGGGCGCAACGCTGCGCGGCATTGGCGTCAGCGTTGACGGCGCGTTGACTGCGGACGACGCTGCCCTGGTGCGAGTCTTTCTGATGCGCCACTCGCTGGCGGTTCAAGCGGATCACGGGATGACTGACGAGCAGCGCTACCTGAGCGCGCCCGGACGAGCCCGTGCCACGCAAATGGGGCAGCTCTTGCGCGCGCGCGGTGTGGAGTGCGACGCCATAGTGACGAGCCCGCTGGTGCGCGCGGTGCAAACCGCGGAGTTGGTCCAGGCTGCGCTCAAACCCGATGGAAGTGCGCCTTGGGTGCAAGTGTTGCCGAGCCTCGCGCCCGGCTATCCGCCACGTTTGCCCGCTGAAGAGCTGGCCACATTCGGCGTCAGCGTGCTGGTTGTCGGACACGAGCCCGGGATCAGCGGACTCGGCGCCTTTCTGAGCAGCCGTCCAGGCTTTCCGCCGTTCCGCCCAGGGCAGATTTGCGCCCTGGAGCGCGGCCAGCCCGAGTGGTTGCTCAACCCGGAGAGCGAGACCTTCGAGCCGCTGCTGCTCGGCTGATGTCGGATCCCACTAGTGGGCCCAAGCCCGAGCGCGTGCACGAGACGCTCGGCGAGCGCTTCTACCAAGTCGTGGCGCCCGGTAAATTTGCCGTGCAGAAAATCCGCTTTCGCAACCAGCGCTGGGCGGAGCGAGTCGGTTTGGATGCCCTGGACGAAGGCCAGTGGCTCGCGCACTTTGGGCACTTCGTGCCGTTGCCTGGGGCGCAGCGCCAGCCACTGGCGCTCAGCTATCACGGGCATCAGTTCGACGTGTACAACTCCCAGCTGGGAGACGGACGAGGCTTCCTGTTTGCGCAGCTCAGAGATCTAGCGAACGCGCGGCTCCTGGACCTCGGCACCAAAGGCTCCGGGCGCACGCCGTATTCCCGCGGGGGCGACGGACGACTGACCCTCAAAGGCGGTTTCCGTGAGGTACTAGCGACTGAGCTGCTCGAGTCCCTTGGCGTGTACACCTCCAAGAGCTTCAGCCTGATCGAAACCGGCGAGGCCCTGGAGCGCCACGACGAGCCTTCCCCAACGCGCTCCTGCGTCCTCGTACGCCTCAGCCACTCCCACGTGCGCATCGGCACCTTTCAGCGCCTGTATTCGCTCGGGCACACGGACTCCATCGAGCGCCTCGTCGACTACTGCAATCAGCATTTGTTAGGGCTCTCGTTCGCTGCTTCAGCAGGTCGGGGGGAGAGGTGCGTCGGTTTCCTGCGTGAAGTGACCCGCCGCGCCGCGCACACTACCGCTCTGTGGCTCTCGGCAGGCTTCGTCCACGGCGTGTTGAACTCCGACAACCTGAACGTCACCGGAGAAAGCTTCGACTACGGACCATACAGGTTCCTCCCGGAACTAGACCCTAGCTTCACCGCAGCCTACTTCGACCACACAGGCTTGTACGCTTATGGCCACCAAGCGCGCGCCGTGTGGCGCAATCTCCAGCGGCTCGCCAGTAGCCTGGAAGGCC
The DNA here is from genome assembly GCA_020633205.1 of Polyangiaceae bacterium. Taxonomy (NCBI): domain Bacteria; kingdom Pseudomonadati; phylum Myxococcota; order Polyangiales; family Polyangiaceae; species Polyangiaceae bacterium. The sequence continues at coordinate 1,549,262 of JACKEB010000010.1, read as the reverse complement.
TGGCGAGCCGCGAAGAGCGCCAAGGGGCCATCAGTGACTTCGAACCCGAACTCGAGCTAGCCCACGCCGCCGCCATCTTGCGCCGCCTCGGCCTCACCCCCAACGAACCGGACTCCGACGTGGCGCTAGCGCAAGCCGCCGTCACCTTCTTGGAGCGCTCGCGCTGCTCCTTTGCAGGCTTTTTCTTCGACTGGTTTGGGGGAGAGCTGAGCCGTGAGCGCGCCTTGAGCGGCCCAAGGAGCCGTGACTACCAGCGCCCGGAGATCGAGCCGTTGCTCTCACTGTGGCGCGACTACACGCCACGCCCTGGCGTAACCGAAGCGCTCAGCGACGCGTACTTCCGTGGTGAAACGCCATGCGACCTCTTGATCGACGAAATCGAGTCGCTGTGGACACACGTCGCCGAGCGCGACGACTGGGCGCCGTTTGAAGACAAGATTGCCGAGATCCGCCGCATCGGCGAGCTGACTGGCCTGCGGTGCGAGCCGCTCTCGGCGTCGCCTTAGCGCGCGTGCAGATGGGAAAAGCCGTGAGGTGAGAACCCGCCCCACGGCTAACCCGCGTTACTAGATGCAGAGACGATGCAGGGTGCCCAGGATGCGGTTGAAGCGCTGGTGCACTCCCTGGTCGAGCGCGTTGATCAGGCCGAGCGCCTCGGCGACTTCGAGACAAGCAAGCACTTCACGCGCGGAACCCATCGCGCTGTGAAAGCGGGTGGCCTGATTGCGCCCACGGCTGTAGCAGCCCTCAGCTACGTTCAGCGCGATAGAGGACTGAGCCCGCCGCAGCTGCTTGCCGAGGTCCGGATCCTCACGGAAAATACGCTCAGCAAGCGGACGGATTGTCACGATGGTTTCGAGAATGAATGGATAGATATCGAGCATTAGGTGACCTCCTTTCGATCACCCGATCGCCACGCCGGCGAGTCGCAGGCGTTGTCCAGGCTGCGAGCACAGCGAGCACCGGGCGCAGCCCGGCCCCGGCCTGGACAACGCCGAGCACGCCGGCAAAGTGCGAAATCCACGAACGAACGAACACTCAAATCGCGACCCTGGAGATATCTGCCGGCCAGGCGAAGCCGATGCCGGCGAGCCCTTACAGACACGTGCCGGCCAGGCGAAGCCGATGCCGGCTAGCCCTGAAGAAGTCTGCAGGGCCGCGCGGAAACGCACCGGCGAGTCGCAAGCCCTTACAGACACGTGCCGGCGAGGCGGAGCCGATGCCGGCGAGCCATGAGAAGCACCGGGCGAGGCGCAGCCAAAGCCCGGCGAGCCCTGAGAACTGCCGGCCAGGCGCAGCCGATGCCGGCTAGCCATTACAAAAGCTGCCGGCCAGGCGCAGCCGATGCCGGCCAGCCTTGAAGAAAGCCTGCCGGGCGAGGCGCAGCCAAAGCCCGGCGAAGTGTAACCCATCTCCTGGCACAGCTCGATGTGTCGAAACTCAAACCCGAACCCGACCTCAAACCCGAACCCGACCTCAAACCCGAACCCGACCTCAAACCCGAACCCGACCTCAAACCCGAACCCGACCTCAAACCCGAACCCGAACCCGACCTCAAACCCGAACCCGACCTCAAACCCGAACTCGAACCCGAACTCAAACCCGAACTCGAACCCGACCTCAAACCCGAACCCGAACCCACTCTCAGAAATGAATCGTCGCGTTGAGCGAGACGGGCGCGACGTACTTGCTCCCCGGCTCCGACGACGCCACTTCCTGGCCGTTGCTGCTGTAGTAGTAGTCGTTCTGGCGCTTGAGCGAGTAGAACGGCAAATCCACGCGGATAGACAGCTCGAGCCGGGTCTTGTGCAGGCGTAGGGCCTCCACACCGGCTTCGAGGTAGGCGCCGCCGCCGCTGCCTTCGTAGCGATGATCGTAGAGTCCGTCGCTCGTGCGGTCGTTGCTCATGCCGGAGATGTTCAGGCCACCGCCGATCAGCGGTGAGATGTTCTCGCTGTTGAAGAAGTAGCGGGCGCCGACGGACAGGTAGTTGTACATCCAGTCTTCGTCTTGGTTGTCGCCGAGGCCGCCAACGGAGCCGCGGGCGAGCAAGCCGAAGTCCGGGGTTTCGTACTGGTAGCTCAGGTGCAGGGTGCTTCCGGCGAAGTCGCCGCCCGCCATTTGCGCACCGATGCCGAGGCCGAACATCGACTCGCCGGACTTCTTCTTGTAGCGGCGGGTCTCATCGCCCACCAGGTTGTCGACGCGCTCGGTTTCCTTGATGTCGACCTCTTCGCTCATCGCTGCGGCGAGGCGCGGCGCGGCTTCGGTCGCTTCTTCGACGCCGCTGAGGGTGAGTGTCTCGGTGCGGTCGACTTGGCCAGCGGCGTTCGTGCGCTGGAGCTTGAGCAGGATCTTGCGGCCCAGGCGTTGAATCGACACGTCGTAGCCCGGTAGGCCCGGCTGGTAGCCTTCACTCAGGGCGCCCACCCCGCTGATTTGTGACCGCAAGGAATCGCACACCAACCCACCAATCGTCACACCCGTCGCGCGGTCAATGGCGGGGGACGGGTTCACCCGGCAGTTGGTCAGTGCGACGGGGGTCGCCGGGGCCGCTGCCGCCACCGGGGGAGGAGCTGCAGGCTGAGGCGCCGCGTCACCTGCCGGAGCCACGGGGAGAGCCGCCGTGGGGGGCGGCGCTTCTGCCGGTGCGTCCGTCGGGGAGGACCAAGAGCCGTCGTCGCTCGGCTGTGCGCTCGCCAGCGAGGGGAGCAGACAAGAAGCTAGGAGCAAGCCGGTCGCCGTCAGTCGGGTGTGCATGGTCTGCTGCTTAAGCACTGGTCATGCCAGTTGCCCCAAGCCCGAGCAGTCGTACGCGTTTTCGTCTGATCAGCGCGGTAGAGCCGCGAAACTGCTGACTTCTAGTGCTCGCTTTCAGATGCTGCCGTGCGGAACCCGTAGCTAGCAGGTGCTATCCAGTGTGGTGCTGGTGTCACACCCGGGCGTGGTCCGTTGAGCACGGAGCTCCCTCACCCCCAACCTTGGCGGCTGCGAAAGCTGCGAAACGGAGCGCCGAATTGGCTTCCAGTTCGCGGTCTCCACGTGAACCGCAGGCGCCGTTCGGTCGCTCGAAGGCGGACGGCTACTCGCCGCTTTGGTAGCTGGCGGGGACCTGAGCGGTGACCTGAGGCCCGGTGATGTTGAAGATCTTGAAGGGCTTTTCCTTGCCCTTGAGGCTGGCTGCCGGCAGCTCTTGGTACTGAAAGCGATTGCGCAGCATGCCCAAGGTGGCTTCGCTGACGATGATCTGTCCCGCCGTAGCGACACCGCACAGGCGGGCGCTGGTGTTCGCGGTGTCGCCGATCACGGTGTAGCTGAGCGCCTTGGAGGAGCCGATGTAGCCCGCCACCAGGGGACCGGTGTGGATGCCGATGCCCACGCCCAGCGACGGCAGATTGTCTGCCATGCGCTCACGGTTGAACTTGCCGAGCACTTCCATCATCTCGAGGGAGCAGCTGACGCAGCGGATCGGGTCGTCCTGAGCGGACACCGGCGCGCCCCACAGGGCCATGATGCCGTCGCCCATGAATTTATCGAGGGTGCCGTCGAACTTGAACAGCGTCTCGACCATCAGCTCGAAGTACTCGTTGAGCATCTCGACGATGCTCTCCGGTTGGGCGCCTTCGCTCATGCGCGTGAAACCGCGGATATCCGAGTTGAACACCGTCACCGACTGCTGCAGTGACCCGCCCTTCTTCACCTCGAGCTCGCCGCTCATCACCCGCTCGGCGACGTTCGGTGAGAGCAAGCGGCTGAAGCGCTCCCGATTAATGATTTCCTCCTGGATTTTACGGCCCAGGATGTTGATCTCGATGAACATCGCGGCTTGGGCGGCGATGCTCGTGACGATCTCCATGTCTTTCTGCTGAAACTGGGCCAGCGTCTCGCTGTCCAGCCACAGCACACCGAGGATGTCGTCGTTGTGGAGCAGTGGGGCCACGATGGCAGAGCTGATTCGGTTGAGAATCATGCTCTTGCCCTTGGAGGCTGCGAAATCCATCGCGGCGTCGTGGGTGAGCACGGTCGCTCGCTCCTTGATCACGTGGTTCATGATCGTGGAGGACACGGTGATGGGTGTCTCGGTGCCGTCGCGGCGCAGGCTGGCGCCGGGCACCAGCTTGCCTTGTGGATCCCGGAGGAAAATGACTCCGCGATCCGCGCGCACGAACTTGAACACGCTCATCAAGATCTTGTTGAGCAGTGTGGGCAGGTCGCGCTCGAGTGCGATCTCGCGGCCTAGCTCGTGAGACAGACGCAGGCGCTCGTAGTCAGCGGCCAGCTGCTGCGGATTGCCGGCGAGCTGGTCGTACGGCAGAAACCCCTTCTGGGTGGCGGCCATCTGGGTGCCGATGGCGCGGGCGGCGTCGTTCACATCGACCCGCGTTTGATTCATCGGCGGCAACCCGACCTGGCTCGAAGTGGGTGCCGGTGCCTGGCTCAAGACGCCGCCTGGCATCGACTGGCCCGGCATCGACTGGCCCGGCAGCGACTGGCCGGGCAGCGAAGGGCCTGGCATCGACTGAGCTGGGGTGGGCATGCTCTGGATGCCTCCCGGCATCGAGGGCTGCGCCTGAGAATTCGGGTGGTTGGTCGAGCCGAGGGGCATCGCCGGCGGACCCGGGTTGATCGCTGGTTGCCACGCGGCCGCTCCAACCGGCTCCACTCCCGCGCGGGGCGGGTCGGAAACACCAGCACCATCGTCGTAGCGCGCTCGGGTCGAACCCAGAGTGATGTCGTCCTGGTGGAAGAGCTGACGCTCCCCTTGGACGCGTTCTCCGTTGACGTAGGTCCCGTTCAGGCTGCCGAGATCCCGCAGCCAGAACTGGTCACCGCGCTTCTCGACGATGCAGTGTTCCTTCGAGACGATCTTGTCGAGGAGCTGGATCGAGTTCGAGGGGTGACGACCCAACGTGTTGTGCGCGCGGAGTTCGACGACCTGCTGGCCGTCGGGAGTCGCGAGGATGAGGCGCGCCATTGCGACCAAGGCTACCCGGCCCCCCGCCGAGCTACAAGCGCAGCGGATGGCCCGGATGGGGGCGCTCGACAAATAAGATGCCAACGCTAGGTCACACCACGGGGGAGAGGTGGCGTAGGGTAACGGTCAGGTTTTTCTGGGTGCGGGTTTGGTAGGCTGAGGTTTGGTAGGCTCCCCCGGCGATGACTCGACACATCTTAGCCATTGACCAAGGCACCACCGGCTCGACGGCGCTGGTGATGGACACCAACGGGAAGACACTAGGGCGAGCGAACCGGGAGTTTGCTCAGCACTTCCCGAAGCCGGGCTGGGTGGAGCACAACGCGGACGAGATTTGGCAGAGCGTTGAAGGCGCCGTGCGCGAGGCCATGCGTGCCGCGCGGGTCGTGGGGGAAGAGATTGCGGCGATTGGCATCACCAATCAACGGGAGACCACCCTGCTCTGGGACCGAGAGAGCGGAGCCCAAGCCCACCGCGCCATCGTCTGGCAGGACCGACGCACCGCGGATCGCTGCGCGAAGCTCAAAGCCGCGGGGCACGAAGATGCGGTCCGTGAGCGCACTGGCTTGGTGCTCGATCCTTACTTCTCCGGCACCAAGCTCGCCTGGATGCTGGACGAGGTCAGCGGTGCGCGCGCCAAGGCTGAGTCGGGACAGCTCGTGTTCGGTACCATCGACTCCTTCCTGGTGTGGCGACTGGCGGGGGCGAATGCAGAAGCGCCTCACGTAACCGATGTCACCAACGCCAGCCGCACACTCCTGATGAACCTCGAGTCGCGGAGTTGGGATGCGGCCCAATGCGAACTGCTCGGAGTCCCTCGAGCCTGCTTGCCACGCATCGTGCCCTCCGCAGGACGTGTCGGCGAGACAAAGGGCCTGAGCTTCTTGCCGGACGGAATCCCAATTTCCGGCATGGCCGGCGACCAACACGCGGCGTTGTTTGGTCAAGCGTGCCTCGAGCCTGGCCAGGTCAAATGCACCTACGGCACCGGCGCCTTCGTGGTGATGAACACCGGAAATCAGGTGATCCGCAGTCGCTGCGGCTTGCTCTCCACGCTGGGTTGGCAGATTGGCGACGACGTGGTCTACGCCCTCGAGGGCAGCGCCTTCATCGCGGGAGCCGCGGTGCAGTGGCTGCGGGACGGGCTCGGGCTGATCCAAAGCGCCAAGGAGACAGAAAGCCTGGCGCGGAGTGTCGAGGACTCCGGCGGGGTTTACTTCGTGCCAGCGCTGGCCGGCTTGGGCGCGCCGTACTGGGATCCCGACGCCCGCGGCCTGATTTGTGGTCTGACCCGTGGCACCACCCGGGCTCATCTGGTTCGCGCTACCCTCGAATCCATCGCGCTCGAGGTCACCGACCTGGTGCGGGCGATGGGGGACGATTTGGAAAAGCCGTTGAGCCTGATGCGGGTCGATGGCGGAGCGGCGGCGAATGATCTCCTGATGCAGCTCCAGAGCGACCTCGCTGGAGTGACCGTCGAGCGGCCAAGCGACCTCGAAACCACCGCACGGGGCGCCGCCATGTTCGCTGGGATCGGCGCTGGGCTATTCAAAGACGCACGGGACGCGGCGAAAATGGTCAAGATTCAAGATCAGTTCCGTGTCACGATTGACGGTCCGGAACGGGAGCGCCGCCTCGAGGGTTGGCGTGATGCCGTGAGGCGCGCGCGAAGTGCGAGCTGAGGCGAAACCAGCAATCGACGAACACGGATCAGGACACCAGACACATCAAGACGAGCGCAACGGCTCGCAACCATCACGGCTGCATCCCGCCGCACGGCATGCGGTGGGGCTGTGTGAGCGTTTCTTGAAGGAGTGGCGCAAGGGAGCGTCACTCTCGAGGTGAGGAAGCCAAATGGCGAACGAGGACAACGGGAGCAATCGAACGGACTTGCGAGAGGTCCCCGTGGATTGGGAGGCGCTGGAAGACGCCTTCGAGAACAACGCACCCGAGGTGCACAGCTACTTGCACCTCGACACGGGTGAAGTGTTGCGGGTCGTGGACGGCATCGCCGATCCAGACATGCACGCCCGCATTGCCGCCGATGACAGCTACATGCGCATCGATCCGGTCAGCTCTCGGGAGCAGTACCGCTGGATGGAGCGCTTCATTCCGATGGTGGACGAGTCCGAGCTGCGCGATCGGCTGACCGCCGCGATCGATGGCAAGGGCGCGTTCCGGCGCTTCAAAGATGTGCTCATGTCCTATGGCCCCGAGCGCGAGCGCTGGTTTGCTTTCCGCAGCGAGCGCCTGCGGGTGTTCATGGAAGCCTGGCTCGCGGCTCACGCGCTCAAGCCCGTCGCGCGTCCTGCGGCTCCGAGTCAGCCTCCCAAGGAGGCCGCGCCGATTTCCCAAGAGCAACTCACGGGGCGTCGTGTGCGCAACGCGGAGTCGCTGCGCAAGCAGCTCAAGGAGGTCGCAGAAACGTTGGGTTCGCGGGATCTCGATAAGGTGCTGACCTTCGCCGAGTTCGTGCGCGCACGCCGGGTAGCTCGTAGCTACGCTCAGCGACACGATGGAGTGGAAGGTGGCGTCGAGGAATCCGACCACGACTCCGACCACGGCGAGCTCGACGACGACTCCGCACCGCCTAGCTCCACTGAAGCCAGCAGCGCACGTTGATGGGGTTGGGGGTGAGGCGCGCTGTTTCGCTCCGTGGCTCGGCGGTAAGTAGGCGTTTCCGTGGGGCAGCGCTGGTCCTGTGCTTGGCGGCGCTGCCCGGCGCCGCGCATGCGCAGGCTCCCGAGCAGGCGCAGGCTCCCGAGCAGGCGCAAGGCTCTGTGAAGGACCCGGCGAAGACCGCTGCTCCTCCCCCCGAAAAAAAGCCGAGCGTCGCGCCGGCCCAGATCCCTCATCAAGACACCAAGCGCGCGCTGCTCATCGATCGCGCCGTGGTGCGCTTCATCGCGGCGGAGACGGGCGGCGTCGAGAATCCGCAGTTCATTTTCGAACGGGAGCTAGCCTTCGAGGCGCGCCTGGAGGCGCTCAGCGACCGCGGCTTTCGCCCTCAAGCGAAGCTGCCGTATCGGGAACGGCACCTACGCGCAGCGCTCGAACGCCACATCTCGGAGACGCTGCTTGCGGCTCTGCGCATCGATCGCCCCCCCAGCGAGCGCGAGCTCCGCGTACGCGCTCAGCAGTCTGCCAAGGCCTGGGTCCAGCGCGTCGGGGGTAAGGTGCGGTTGGCTGAGGCCGCGGCCGCCGAGGGACTAGGTGCCTCGGAGCTCCTGCGAGTGTTCCGGCGGCAGGCGCGGGCGAGCCTGTACATCGATCGCATGATCACCCCGATGCTGCGCCCGAGTCGCGCCGAGCTCGAGACGCTGCATCGCAGCGCCGAGACGCCTTTCCGCGGTCAGGCGTTCAACCAAGTCGAGCCGCTCCTGCGCAACTGGTACATCAGCCGGCGGCTCTCTCTCGCGCTGCAGAACTTCTTCCAGAACGTACGGGCGCGGGTACACATCTCGCTGCTTTAGCCGAGCTGGGCTGCCCTGCCGGTGTCAGTGAGGGGCGGAGCGACTGCCATTTGTCAGCTGGCGGAGTCGAAAGGTCTGCTAACTTCGCGAGCCCATGGCTGGTGGCGGAGGAGATCCGAAGAAGGTCGTAATGGCCGCTTTGCTCGCAAACGGGGGCATTGCCATCGCGAAGTTCGTGGCGGCGTGGCTCTCGGGCAGCGTCGCGATGGTGGCTGAGGGCGTGCACTCGGTGGCGGACACCAGCAACCAAGCGTTGCTGCTCGTCGGCATGGGGCTCGCTGCCCGGCGTGATCCGGACCGTTTCCCCATGGGAAGGGCCGCGGAGCAATACTTCTGGGCGTTCATCGTCTCCTTGATGCTGTTCTTCCTCGGCGGTGTGTACGCGCTGTACGAAGGCATTCACAAGGTGACGCAGCCGGACTCCGCCCCGGGCTCACTGATAGCCCCGGTCGTGGTGCTTGGGATTTCGATCTTGCTCGAGGGCAAGAGCTTCCTTGTCGCGATCAAGGAGTTCAACCACCAGCGAGGCTCGCGACCCGTCAAAGAGGCACTGTTCAAGGGCAGGGATCCAGTGATCCCCGTCGTGCTCTTGGAGGACGCTGGTGCGCTGTTCGGTTTGGTCGTCGCCTTGATCGCCGTTGGCGTCTCTTGGCTGACCGGCAGCACCTTCGCTGACGGAATCGGTTCGATTGTGATCGGCCTGCTGCTGTGCGGGATTGGCGTCATCCTCGCCTATGAGACTCATGGGCTGATCATCGGAGAAGGTGTCACCCCGGAGGACAAGCGCCTGGCGTTGCGCCTTGCGCGGGACACGGATGGCGTGGAGGATGTGACTCAGATCCTGAGCCTCCACCTCGGCCCGGATTCCGCGATCTTGGCGCTCAAGGTGAAGTTTCCGAAGGGAATCACCGTCGAGGAAGTCGAAGCCATCACGGACGCGGTCGAGGCGCGGATCCGCGAGAAGCTGCCTCATATGAAGCGCATCTTCATCGAGCCAGACTCCGACTACGACGTCAGCAAGGATCCGGAGCAAGCTCCAAAGAGCGACAGCGTCCGAGGGGAATCGCTCGAGACCTGAGGTCAGTCTGGTGGTGCCGCGGCTTTGGGCCCGGCAACCCCCGGCGCAGCCTCCGCGCGCACTGAGCCAATCACGCTCTCCAGATCAGCTTCCGTTTGCTGTTCGCCGCCGACCCACACCACCTTGCCTGTCTTGTCGGTGATGAAGGTCGCGGGCAGCGCAGTGACGCGGAAGCGCCCGGCGATCACGTTGCCGGGATCACGGACGATGGGGAAGCTCAGGCCGTGCTTCTGCACCAAGTAGTCTAGGTCTGCCTGGGACTCGTCTTCGGAGATCCCGATCACCGCCACATCGGCGCTCTCTTGATGCAGACGCTGGGCGCCGGGCAGCGTCTTCTCGCAAGGCTTGCAGTACTTGGCGAAGAACTTCACGACGATGATCCGCCCCTCGAGGGCCTTCAAGTCGATGCGGGCGCCCGCGGTGGTTCGCCCCCCGATGGGCTTCAGCGGCTGGTTCAGCAGAGGACTTGGAGCCGAAGCAGGGGCGCTGGTTGCGCTTCCGCCGCCGCAGCTCACCGCCGCGAGTGAGGTGCAGGCGAGCGACCAACACAGCACTGCCGCCGGGACTCGGGCTGTCGCTGCGACTGCTACTGCCGCGGGGAATGCTTGTGCCGCGGGGAACAGCCCCGCGGCGAAGAAGCGACGCCAGGACATTTCAGTCGAGGCGCACGTACTCGAAGTCGACAGGACGGCCCTTGATGCCCTGCTTCGGCGCGGCGATCCAGTTGGCCATCTTGCCTGGCTCGGTGACGGAGCGATTCATCAGGCTCTTCACGTAGGTGAGATCCGCCTCGCTCGGCAACCAGGCTGCTTTCTGCGCCTCCCACTGCTCATTGCTGATCAGCTCACCAGCGGGGCTGAAGTGAATGCCCGCGTAGAGGCCGATTTGGCGGTTGAAGCGGCGGCTCGGCAGCGTGAGCTCGAAGTCGACGCCATGCTCCGCGATCATGCGGTTCCATTTGTTGACGCCGCGCTGGCAGTCCTCGGTGTACTCGGTGCGCAACACCTCGTTCATCGCGTTGCGCAGCGGCACCTCTTCGCTGCCGACCTTGCCGTCCTCGATCTTGTCCATGTTGAAGACTTGCTCGAGGCAGATGTGGTCGTCGTACTGCGCTTCCTTCGCGCGACCCTTGAGCCCAGACGCGAAGTAGCTCGCGGCGTTACTCGAGACCTCACCGCCGAACAGGTCGAGGGAGATCGAGTACCAGAAATTCAGCGCCTTCTGGATCGTCGGGAGGTCGATGAGGCCGAGCTCACGCGGGTCCTTGCCCGGGTTCGCCTTCATCTGCTCGCAGGTGCGCTGAATGATGCGAAGCACGCCGGTTTCACCGACGAACATGTGATGGGCTTCTTCCGTCAGCATGAAGCGCGTGGTGCGGCTCAGCGGATCGAAGGCGCTCTCTGCGAGGGCGAGGAGCTGGTACTTGCCGTCGCGATCCGTGAAGAACGTGAACATGAAGAACGACAGCCAGTTGTCGATGGGCGCGTTGAAGGCGCCGAGGATGCGCGGGTTGTCGCTGTCACCGCTGCGTCGCTCGAGTAGCGCTTCCGCCTCTTCACGACCGTCGCGTCCGAAGTAGGAGTGCAACAGGTAGACCATCGCCCACAGGTGACGTCCCTCTTCGACGTTGACCTGGAACAGGTTGCGCAGGTCGTAGAGGCTGGGGCAGGTCTGGCCGAGCAGGCGCTGCTGCTCGACGCTCGCCGGTTCCGTGTCGCCCTGAGTCACGATGATGCGGCGCAAGGTGTTGCGGTGCTCGCCGGGGACTTCCTGCCACACTGGCTTGCCGTAGTCGTCGCCGCAGGCAATGGTGCGATCCTTGACTGGATCCGCGAGGAAGATACCCCAGCGGTACTCGGGCATCTTCACGTAGTCGAAGTGCGCCCAGCCTTCGGTATCGGCGCTGATAGCCGTGCGCAGGTAGACGTCTTTGGTCTGAAAGCCTTCGGGGCCCATCTCCGTCCACCAGTTGATGTAGTTGGGCAGCCACTTCTCGAGAGCGCGCTGGAGCTTGCGGTCGCTCGAGAGATTGACGTTGTTCGGGATCTTCTCGCTGTGGTCGATCTGGCTCATGGCTTCCTCTGATCAGGTGCGCTCGTAGTTGAACTTCGGGCGCTCGGGTGTGCCGTAGGTGGTTAGGCCGCCGCGGTCGCCGACTGCATTTGGCCGCTGGAAGATCCAGTTCTGCCAAGCGCTGAGGCGGCCGAAAATTTTGGTCTCGAGGGTCTCAGGACCGACGAAGCGCAGGCTGGCTTCCATGCCGGTCAACGCATCGGGACTGAACGCTGCGCGCTCTTCGATCGCGATACGCACTTCGTCTTCCCAGTCGATGTCGTCCGGGGTGAAGGTGACCAGGCCGAGCTCAGCCGCGCGCTCGGTGTCGATGGCGTCGCTCTCTTCTTTCAGCTCGGCGACGCGACCGGGGGTGCCGAAGAAGCGCGACTCCAAGCGCGAGAGGCCGTTGCCCATGGGCAGCGGGCCAAAGTTCAGCGCCGAGAGCCGCAGCGTGGGGCCGTCTTCAACATCCAGCATGAAGCTGCGATCCGCGGCGATGAGCAGCTCGAAGAGGCTCCCCGCGAAGCAGGTGCCTTGATCCGCGATGGCGAACACGGTGCGCGCGCTGAGGTCCAAGCGCTTCAGCACTCGCTTCATATGAAGCAAGATTTCCTTCGCGAACCAGTCGCTCTCGGCGAGCTTCTGGATGGTGCGATCGCTCTGCAGTACGCGCTCGGCGTCGCCCTCGGTGGTCAGCACGATGAGGCCGATCTGTCGCTCGTTGAAGCGCAGGTCGAGGATCGCGTCGTCCAGCTCACGGAACGCCTTGAGCGCCCACACGTCGGAGCCGAGCTCACGCAAGGCTTTCGCGTCTTCAGGCGTGTCGGCCTTGGGGCCGCTGACCTTGAGGTTCGCGACCCGCTTCTCTTCGTCAATCTCCAGGCTGACGTATTCGTAGCGCGTGGCGTTTTCCTCGCGGGTGGGGGAGAGGGGCTTCAACGTCACTGCCGGGCCACTACGTTCAGCCGTTTCCGCGCAGAACTGAGTTGTGAGCTTGGCGAGCGCCTCGTCGAAGTTGCTCTTCTTGGCGACGGCGTCCACCAGGCCCCACTCCACGGCGCGCTTGCCACGCACCCCTTCGGCCACGGTGCTGAAGGCGTCCGCCAGGTCGCGGCGCACCTTGCGCTTGTCCACCAGGCGGGTGAGACCACCGGTGCCGGGCAACACGCCAAGCAGCGGTACCTCGGGCAAGCTGACGGCGCTCGAGCCGTCGTCGAGCAGCAGGATGCGCTCGCAGGCCATCGCCAGCTCGTAGCCACCGCCGGCGCACGCGCCACCCAGCGCGGCGACGGTGTGGATGCCGCTGTTGTCGGTCATATCCTCGAGGTAAAGCCGCGTCTCGTTGGTGAACTTGCAGAAGTTCACCTTGAAGGCATGGGTCGAGCTGCCGAGCATGTAGATGTTCGCACCGGAGCAGAACACGCGGTCCTTCGTGCCCGCGATCACCACGCACTTGGTCTCCGGGTGCTCGAAGCGGATGCGCTGAATGGCGTCTGCGAGCTCGATGTCGACGCCCAGGTCGTAGCTGTTCTGCTTGAGCACGTAGCCAGGCACCAACCCGCCGTCCTCAGGAATGTCCAAATCCAGCTTGGCGGTGGCACCGTCGAAGCTGAGCTTCCAGTGGCGGTAGCGGTCCGGGTGGGTCTCGAAACGAATAGGCTCCATGGGGGTGCGGTAGACTACTCTCAGAAATCCTTGCGCTCAAGAAGTATCATGCAGTTGATTGTCTGCGCGCCGGAAGTATACTGCCCGCCTCATGGCTCGAGCGACGCACCCCACTCTTCTGGCTCTTGGTCGCGCAGTTCGTATGCGCCGGCGTGAACGCAGCCTGACCATCGGCGCACTCAGCAAGCGCGCGAGCGTCAGTGAACGCTTCCTTCACGAGCTGGAGGCGGGCCGCGGGAACATCTCCGTGGTTCGCTTGTGTGACGTCGCCCAAGCGCTGGGGACCACTGCGGCTGAGCTCTTGCGCAAGGCGGAGCCGGAGTCGAGCAATGTGATTGCGCTGCTTGGTATGCGCGGCGCGGGCAAGAGCACCGTCGGACCCCGCTTGGCGGCCCGCCTCAAGTTGCCTTTCGTCGAGCTCGATCAGCTCGTTGAAGAGAACGCGGGCATGACCCTGGGCGAGGTCTTCGAGCTGCAAGGCGAAGCCTTCTATCGGCGGCTCGAACGGGAGACGTTACGCAAGTTCCTGCGGGATACTTCGGGTGGTGTGCTGGCCACCGGCGGCAGCATCGTCAGTGACGCGGAGACCTTCGATCTCTTGAAGCGCAGCTCGACGACGGTGTGGCTGCGGGCGCGCCCGGAAGATCACATGGAGCGAGTGCTCGCCCAAGGTGACACGCGACCCATGCGAAACCGCACCAACGCCATGGCCGAGCTGAAGGCGCTGCTCAAAGCGCGCACTCCTCTGTATGCTCAGGCGGACCACGTGGTCGAGACGAACTCGATGGGGATCGACGGTACGGTGGATTTCCTCGCGGAATCAATTTCCGGAGAAGAAACGGCGCCAGCAGCGGACTGAACACCTTCCTAAGGGTGTTCTTGAAGCTACAGCGGGATGGGGCACATCCCGTAGGCCTTCCAGCAGTCTTCCTCGGAGTAGTACAGCGAGTCGCAGTCCGGGCCATTGCAGGAGCATCCACCGATCGCGGTGCAGTAGGTACCCGTCCAGGCCCAGCCAAAGAAGCCGTCGCAGTCGCCGTAGCCTTCAGCTCGCTGCGCTGAGCAGTCGGGCTCACACAGTTCGTTCGTGCAACCTTCACCGGGCTTCGCACAGGTGCTGCAGCTGTCGTTGCAGCAATAGGTGCCGCCCTCGCAGTAGGTCTGGCCGCAAAGCACAGGCTGACAGTCAACGGGCGGGCAGGGCAGCTCCCCATCAGCGCAGAAGCCTCCACCGCACTCGATCCCACAACACTGCTGGCCTGACTGGCAAGTCTCGAAGCCGCACTGGAAGGTCGCGCCGCCGGCGCCGCCACCTCCCGCTTGGCCGCCGCCGCCACCACCGCCGCCGCTGCCGCCGGTTCCGCACGCAATCGCCGTACAGCCTTCGCCCGGTGCGACGCAGGTACCACAGCTCGCGTTGCAGCAGTAGGTGTTGCCGGTGCAAACCGTGTCACCACAGGGCTCTCCTTCGCACACCAAATCCAGAGAGATGCACTGGCCGTTGCAGCACTGGTTTCCGTCTTTGCAGTCCACGCCAGCGCAAGAGCCTCCGCCGCTTCCGGCGTTGCCCCCGTTGCCGCCCGAGCCGCCACTTCCAGGATCGTTGCCTGAGGTGTTGCCGCCGCAGGCGGCGAAAGCGAGAGCCAAGGGGAGCAGGAGCGCGCGCGTAAGCCTGTGCATATCCCGTACGGATACACGCGGCGTGCCATCCCTCACCCCCCAAAAATCACGGAGATTGCCCAGGATAATGGCGCACCGGAGCGTTCATTGGGGGGCGCAAACTGGCACAACCACGACATCGCACGTGGCCACATCACACCGCGATCGAGTCCGCCCAATTCGCACCCGGTAGGTGTGAACAGGCTACCAGCGCACGTTGACTTTGGGCGGCTGGATCTTGACCTCGGCATCAGCGATCTCCACCTCGACGGTGAGGGTTGCGGAGCCGTGCTTTTGCTCGTCGAGGTCGATGTCCACCGCCTTGGTCAAGTCGACGCGGGGCACGACCTGTTCGGGGCGCAGCGAGCGAATGACCTCGGGCGGGCCGATCACGGTGACGTCCACCGTGCGGGGGCTGGTCTTACCCGTAGTGACGCCGATGACTTCCACGGGGCGATTGGGGAAAGGCTGCTCACTCACCCGGCGAGCGATGGTGACCGTGACCGCGGGGCGAGGTGTCTTCGGATCCGCGTAGCGTACCCGCGGTGGCGGATCGTCGATGGCGATGCGCCGACGGTAAACGCCCTCCGTGAGACCCGACACATCGAACGCGGACAGACGCGCGAACTGCATCACTTCCACCAGGCTGACAGGGCCCTCCACGGTGACGTGTGTGGGATCGACCTTGAGATCGCCCTTCACCACGTAGCCCTCTGCGGCTTTGCCTGTGATCGATGCCTGCACCGGGATTTGTCGGGTGACGACGTCCTGCCACTCGAGCTCGATGCTCGGCGGATCGACGATGGTCACTTCCACGTCCATCGGCAGCGAGAACATATCGGGCTCGAAGTTGATGCGCTCCGTGTGCGCGTCTCGAAGGTCTAGCTCGACGGGAGCGATGCCAGTGGCGATCAGGCGATCGATGGCTCGGGTGGAGCCACGCAACGTCACGTGGACGTTGGCTGGCGTCGGCGTCATCAGCTCACGCTTTTCGCTTTCCGGGGGGAGACGCAGCACCACACCCACCGGGACGGTACGCTGCTGCTGATCTTCACGGCTGTGCTGGTAGGCGAAGAGCCCCAACGCGAAGGTGAAAGCCAGCAGCTTGAGGCCGATGTTCTCGGTGAAGGCGTTGCCAATCCACGCCCAGAACGCGGCCATCACGCACCTTCTCCGGGGTCGCTTGGCGAACCGTCGTTACTGTCACCGCGCAGTGGCTTCGGTGTGCTCGCCGGGGCGAGGGGAGTCGGGTCGAGGGGAGTCGGATCGAGACTTGGGCGATCGCCTGTCTCGGGTTCCGTGGTTTCTTTGGGTTGAGGGCGCATGCGAAGCGGCTTCGGCGTGTCCTCCGAAGGTTGAGTTGGACGCCGCTCGCTGTCGGGCGTGCCCGAGAAGCGAATGCTCACCGGACCGGCGTCCTCCACGCTGGTGGCGGTCTTGCGATCCTCTGGCCGACTCGGACGATCCTCGGGAGCAACGGTCGGCCTCGGAGGAGGCACGCTGATGCGCGAGCTTCGGTCCGCAGGGGCTTGCGCCTTGCTGGCCGGCAACTTGCTCACGGGTGGCGTCGCCGAAGCGCGTTGGGCTGCCTTCTTGGCGGGCTTCTTCTTCGGGCCGACCTCGGCCTCGAGCATGCTGCGCAGGTCTCCGGCGGAGATCGGAGACACGATGTTGCCGTTGAAGCAGAAGCTGATGGTGCCACGCTCCTCGCTCACCACGACGATCACGGCGTCCGTTTCCTCGGTGATCGAGATCGCAGCGCGGTGGCGTGAACCGAACTTGGTCTCGATGGTCTTCGTCCCACCCATCGGAAAGAACACGCCGGCCTTGGCGATGCGCAGGTTGCGAATGATGATCGCACCGTCGTGGAGCTTGTTGGTTCCCTCGGGAATGAACAAGCTCACCAAGAGTTCGCGGGAGACCTGGGCGTCCAGGTCGATGCCCTTGTGGCTTTGCTCGACGAACTCGTCGAGGTTCGCGTCCTTCTCGAAGCAGATGATTGCACCCATGCGATGCCGCGCGAGCTCCGTGGCGGCCTCAACGACGTCGTCGATGACCCGCGTCTCGGCGTTGCGCGTGCCAGTCCAGGTGGCGCCCCGCCCGAGGCGCATCAATCCCCGGCGGATGTCGTTCTGGAACACCACCACGACCAGCAAGATCATGCTGGAGATCAACGCGCCCAGGATGTTGATCACGGTCTCGAGCTGCAGTCGCTGGGCGACGACGTACAGCAGGAGCACGGCGCCTAAGCCGAACCCGACCTGGATGGCGCGAGTGCCGCGTACGACGAGGAGCGCGCGATAGAACAGGTAGTAGACGATGCTGACATCCAGGAAGTCTCGACCGAGCTGCACCCAAGTGCGATCCGTGAAGTAGGCAACGAGGCGCTCAAGCATGGCCCACCTCGTTGTCCTCACTCGCACCGAGCACAGCCAGGGCCTGGCGGACTTCACGAACGTCGTGCACCCTCAGCGCGTGCGCGCCTTTCTGCGCGGAAATGATGCAGGCGGCGATGGTGCCGCCCAGGCGCCCGCTCGGTGGCGCCGGGTCCACGGAGGCGATGAACGACTTGCGCCCAGGACCTACGAAGATCGGCACCTCCAAGCTGCGGAACTCTCGCAGGCGGCGTAGCACTTCGAAGGAGTGGCGAGCGTTCTTTGCGAAGCCGAGCCCAGGATCGAAGAAGATGCGCTCTCGGGGCAGACCTCGCGCGACCGCTCGGTCGCGTGCCGCACTCCACTCCTTCGCAACCTCCGCCACCACGTCCGCGTAGGCGTCGTCGGGCCACTCGCTGAATCCGGGCATGCGGCTCATCGGTCCGCGTGCGTGCATGATCAACAGGTCACCGCTCGCCTTCGCGACCACCGCCGCAAGGTCCGGTTCCGCGAGGCAAGATACGTCGTTGATCAGGGTGGCGCCCGCGTTGAGGCAGTGCTCTGCCACCTCCGGAAGCGTGGTGTCGATGCTGACCAGGGCCTTCCGCTCGACTGCGTAGCGCAGCGCCGGCTCGATGCGCTCGATCTGTTCCCGAGCGGGAATACTTGGGGCACCGGGGCGGGAAGACTCGCCGCCGATGTCTACGATGTCGGCGCCATCATTCAGCAACGCGTCGACGCGGGCTCGCGCAGCACCCGGCTCGAGGAAGTCGCCGCCGTCGGAGAAGGAGTCGGGCGTGACGTTGAGCACACCCATCACCGCGGCGCTGCCCGTGCGACGCACGGCCAGCAGCTTGGATCCGAGCGATGTGCTCAAGCCTCCCACAAACTTTCGGGTAGCAAGCGGGGCCGGCCTCTGCAAGCTCCACTCGCTCTGTCCTTCGAGTCCACCGAGCGGGCGGATTTGCGCGGTGGCGAACGGGTTGAGCAAGGCTTGCGGCTTATGCAAGTCCAGCTGGGTCTGACCTGGTGGTCCGCTTCGCGAGGCGCCCCGCGGTGGCTGACCTGCGCGCGATGCCTGTAGCGATTTCGGGCGAAGTGCTAACGTGCCCAGCACACCGGATGAGCCAGCTCCAGCACTCCATGCCCAGCGGTGACGATTCTCCGCCGCCCGGGGCCAACGTCGCTGCCCGCCATCGCACACGCGGCGGGCTTGCGCGCGGACGAACGGTGTAGGGATGCTGCGCACACGGATACGCGCAGGGCTTGGTTCTGCCCTGATTATCAGCCTCGTGAGTGCGGTGTTGTGGACGCTGGTCCACTCCGGGGACCGCTTCATCTCTAGTTGGACGCCTCACTTCGGAGAACCGGCGCACACAACGTTGAGATTGCCGTACGGGCCGCGAATCGAGCGGGATGCGCAGACCGGCCGAGCGGAGTTGCACTACGTGCATGAAGACGTCTTGGTCGCTCGGGGTGTCGTGCTGCAGCCGCACATCAGTGCGCACCGCGTCGCCTACGCGCAGGAACAGCGCGCGCGCCCACCGAGCACCCAGCGGCTCCTCGGCGTGTTTGCGATCTTCTTCTCCCTTGCGCTGGCGCTGACGGCGTACCTTAGGAAGTTTGGTCAAAACCGCCTGAAGCTCCTGCGCACCCAAGTGGGGCTCTTCATTGTCCTCGGCGTGCTGCTGTTCTTCAGCAAGCTGGGATTGTTGTTCACTTCGCTGCCCGAGCTGTGGTTGCCGGTGAGCGCGTTGCCTCTCTGGGTTGCGACCGCGTTCGATCGGCGGACGGCTTTCCTCGTGACGATGATCTCCTCGTTCATCGTCGCGTCGCTGATGCAGCTCGATTTGATCCTGTTGAGCGTCCTATTGACCCGCGGGATGGCGGCGACCCTGCTCTATCTGGATCGCAAGCACCCGCGGCACATGGTCTTCAGCGGCCTTTTGGGCGGACTTTGCGCTGCCCTCGTCTACGTCGCCATCAGCTACACTGTCGAGGGATCCTTCGATTTTCTCGCGGATCTGAAGCGACTTGCGAGTTCCGATCTGCTCGCCTGCGTAGGTGGTGGTGTGGTGAGTGGCGCCATTGCGGCCCTGCTCCGCAGCTTCGTCGCGCGTGTCCTGGGTCAGGTTCCGCGCGAGCGCTTGCTGGATCTCACTGACTTGGAGCAGCCGCTCTTGACCCGCCTGGCCACCGAAGCGCCTGGCACCTGGGAGCACTCGCGGGCGATGGCGAATTTGGCCGAGCAAGCCGCGAGTGCCATCGGGGCCGACGCGCTCCTGACTCGCGTCGGCGCCTACTACCACGACATCGGCAAGACGATTCAGCGCAGCTACTTCGTGGAGAACCTCGGTCCCGACGAGCAGTCACCCCACGATGAACTCGATCCGGAAGTCAGCGCGGACGCGATCATGGCCCACGTCGTGGTGGGCACGAAGCTGATGCGGGAAGGCGGGCTGCCGGAGCCCGTCGTGGAATTCGCGTACACCCACCACGGGACGCAGCTGGTCGAGTACTTCTGGAACAAGTGCCTGCAGCAGGGCAACCCCAAGGAGCTTGATGAGTCAGCTTTCCGCTATCCGGGGATGAAGCCGCAGACCAAGGAGACAGCGATCTTGATGGTGGTGGACTCCATCGAGGCCGCCTCCCGCACCGTCGAGACGCCGAACCGGGACACCTTCGAGGCGATGATCCAGCGCATCGTGTTCACCAAGTTGGCTTCGGGGCAGCTCGATGAGTCGGGACTCGAGCTGATGGACATGCGCATCATCATCAACCGCATGACGGACACGCTGGTGAACATGAATCACCACCGCATCAAGTATCAATGGCAGGCCAAGCGCGCTGAGGAGTTCGGGGTCCCTTCGAGCGCGATGAACCGACCTTCGGCGCCTGAAATTCAGATCCACGGCTCGAGCACCATGCCCCCGTCATTGCCTCCGGGATCCGAAGAGGCGGAAGCTGAGAACGAGAGCCTGAACGAGCTCGCTCGCACCGCGTCATCCGCGGTGCGCCGCGTGCGAGACGATGACGTCGCTTGAACATGATTGAAGGAAGCTTCTCGAAGGCGTTGTTCTTCGGCGTGATCGCCGAAGATCTCATCTTTCCCTATCCTCTCCTCGCGGATCCCGAGCGCGAGCGGGTCCAGACGTTGGTGCACGTCATCAGCCGACTTGCGGACTCGGAGATCGATTCGGAGCGCATCGATCGCGACGCTCAGCTCAGCCCGGAGCTGCTGGTGAGCCTGAAGGAGCTAGGCCTCTTCGGCACCGGGCTTCCGGTGAGTCACGGCGGCATGGGGCTCACGTGCATGGGTTACACCCGCGTGCTCGAGGAGCTAGGCGCTGCAGATCCCTCCGTGGCGCTCAGCGTGTTCGCCAGCGAGTCACTGGCGGCACGAACGATTCAGCAGTTCGGCAGTCCAGAGCTCAAGCAGCGTTACCTGCCGAAGCTCGCGAGCGGGGAACGCTTGGGCGCCTTCGCGCTCGCGGAGGAAGGCTCCGGGAGCGACGCGAGCGCGATGCGCACGCTGCTCAGCGCGAAGGGTGACGGATACAGCCTCAGCGGGGAGAAGCGCTGGGTCACTGGCGGCAACCTCGCTGACATTTTCGTGGTGTTCGCGCGCACTAGCGCGCCGCACACCGGCAACAAACCAAATATGACCGCCGTGGTGGTCGAGCGCGGGCCTGGCGTGGCCACCGGCGATGACCACGACAAGCTTGGGCTGCGTGGCGCGGGCATGTGCGACTTGCGGCTAGCCGACGTGGCCCTGGACCAAGGGGCAATCCTCGGGGAACCGGGCAAGGGTCACGCGATCGCGATGGAGGTGCTCAGCGCCGCGCGGGTACCGTTGAGCGGCGTCTTCCTTGGCATGTGTCGCAAGGTGGTGGGGGAGAGTGTGCGCTGGGTCCAGGAACGTTACAGCTTCGGGCGCAGCATTGGGGAGTTCTCCATCATCAAAGACAAGATCGCGCGGATGCTCAGCGACACCTTCGCGATCGAGTCGATGGTGCACCTGACGGCTGGCCTCGTGGATCAACACATCGAGGACTACAGCCTCGAGAGCAGCATGTGCCGTGTCGCCGGAAGCGAGGCGTTGTGGCGCGTAGTGGGAGACGCGGTGTCCCTCGCGGGCGGCAGCGCCTATGTGCGGCCGCACGCCTTCGAACGCTACCTCCGCGACGCCCGCGGTTCTTTCGTGATCGATGGCACCAATGAGATCCTTCGCTGCTTCATTGCCCTCAGCGGGATGCACGGACCAGGTAAGAAGCGTAGCGAAGTCGTGGGTGCGATGCGCGAACCCGTGAAAGGCTTCGGGTTGCTGCGAGACTTTGCCGTGCGGAAAGTGAAGGAGACGTTTCGTCGGGAGCGCCTCTCCCGTGCTCATCCGCTGCTCGGGCGTGAGGCCGTCGCTTTCGAAGAGGCTACGGACGCTTTCCAGCAGGCAGTGGATCGTGCGCTGACCGAGCACGGCACCGAGATTGCCGAGATGCAGTACGTACAGCTACGCATCGCGAACGCTGCGATCGATCTCTACGCCCTGGCCGCCTGTATCGCGCGTACTTCACGTGCGATACAGCAGCGCGGCGAAGAAGGAGCGCGCCGCGAGCTCGACATGACCAGCATGTTCTCTCGGGCCGCCATCCTGCGCATCCGCGGAAACCTGAACAAGCTCGACAACAACGACGACGAGCTACGCAAG
The DNA here is from genome assembly GCA_020633205.1 of Polyangiaceae bacterium. Classification (NCBI taxonomy): domain Bacteria; kingdom Pseudomonadati; phylum Myxococcota; order Polyangiales; family Polyangiaceae; species Polyangiaceae bacterium. The sequence continues at coordinate 1,527,277 of JACKEB010000010.1, read as the reverse complement.
CTGATCGCCTCGCGCGCCTACGAAGATAACGGCTACCCGTTCGACGTGCTCTGAATGCTGCTTGACGGGGCGGCGTTCAGACACCCGGCGAACACCGGTCTCTGAACCGATGTGCGCTTGGAGCTTGGCACTCCGCTTGCGAAGCCCCACCCGTGCAAGGTTCTTCAATACGACCCAGCGGGAGGCACCGCCTGGGGCGCATCGACACGCTCTTGGCGTTTCTCGCGCTTCCGTTGCTGCCTGCGTGCGGGCCCTCGCTGCGTGTGTTGTCCAGCGAGAGCGCGTCGGTGCGCCTGAAAGCGAATCCGAGTTCACGCACTGACGCAACGGATTCACACCAGCTGTCGGTGCTGACGTTCAACACCGGACTGGCCCCGGGTGTGATCCCCAACGTGGATCAACGCGCGACCGAGATCGCCGACACGCTCACGCAGGCGGAGTTCGACGTGGCGTGCCTGCAAGAGGTGTGGCTCCCGCGGCACCAGAAGTCGCTTCAAGCGGCGCTCACGAATGGTGGCGCCAGCTGGCTGAGCCCACCCCGGGAGTCTGTCGCTGGGCTGAGCTGCGGCGACTCGGAGCTCACGTCACTCGTGAGCTGTGTCGCCTCTCATTGCCGCGGGGAATCGAGCGTGGCCAGCTGCGCGATCCACAGCTGCCGTGCCGAGCTCGACGGGTTGAGCGACGGTTGCGCGGCGTGCTTGAGCGCTGATCTGGATGACCCGCTCGGTAGCTTGGCTCGATGTGCCGCCCCGGCAGCCGAGGAGAGCGATGTCAGCCTCCCCCCCAAGCCCTACTTGCTCGGCGGAAGCTACGGGACCGCGTTGGTCAGTCGGTTGCCGGTTACAGATGTCGAGTATGTTTCGTTCGAGTCGAGCATGCACCCGCGGGGCGTGATCCACGCGCAAGTCGCGCATCCGGTACTGGGCTCACTGAACGTCTATTGCACGCACCTCACGCCTTTCTTGCGGGGCATGAAGCACCCGCCGGCTGGGCAGTTCATCACGGAGCAGTCGCGGCAAATCGAGCGCTTGAGCGGGCTGATCAATGCGCAGTCAGCCAGCAGTCCGCTGGTACTGCTCGGTGACTTGAATACCGGGACGCACGGCGGGGCTGGCTCCACGGAGTACCAAGCGCGGCTACCTCAGCACTTCGCGCGGCTGCTTCGACAGACGGGGCTCCGGCGAGCGGATTCGCGTGCTGCGGACCAGTGCACGTTTTGCTATGGGAATCCGCTCCAGCCACACCCGGATGGTGGAGGATTGCGCATCGATCATGTGCTGTTTCGGGGCATCGAGCCGCGCGCGGTCGGCGCCGAGCGCCTATTCGTCGAGCCGGCGCTCTCGGATCACTATGCGGTGCGCGCGAAGTTTCTGCTTTAGCTTTAGCGAGTTCCGCGTAGTTTTTTGGAGCTTGCTCCTGGGCGACGCGAAAACTCGCTGGCCAAGGTAGAGCGCGCATGACAGAAGCTCCGTTTCGCGGTTGGTGCGGCTCGGCGTTTGCTTGGTAGGCCGCTCGCAGCCACACGCGAAAACCCGTGGCTGTGCACCTGAGCGCGGCCCCCTCTCCCCGGAAGTGGTACATGCGCTCGAGCTTATTGCCGTGGTTGGTAGGTTTTTTGGCTGCACTCGGAGCCTGCGCTCAGAGCGAAGACAGCAATCTCAGCGTGGGTAACGGCGGCAACGCCGGAAGCGGGAGCACTGCGAATGGTGGTACCGCGGGGAATGGCGGCAGCGACTCGAGCGGTGGCACCCAAGCCAGCGGTGGCAGCGGCAACGTTGGGAATACTGGTGGCGGAGGCGTGGGCGGCAGCGGAGCGGCCGGCGCTGGAACGGGCGGCGCTGGCAACGCGGGTAGCAGTGCAGGGGGGGCCGGGAACGCTGGCAGTGGTGCTGGTGGCGCGGGCAATGCTGGGAGTGGCAGCGGCGGCGTAGGCAACGCTGGGAGCGGCAGCGGCGGGGCCGGCAACGCCGGGAGCGGCGCGGGCGGAACTGGGGCGGGCGGAAGCGGGTCCGGTTGCACACAGCTTCCGGCTACGCCGATCTACGTGATCGACGAATCGGGGCCGTACATCTACTTCAGCAACGCTCCAAACATCGGCGACTCAACGCTGCAAGACGTGCTGTTCTTCGAGTTCTACGCCAACTCGTCGGGCACCTTCAACCTGACAAGCGCTGGCGACAACGACAACTACGAGACGTGCACCCAATGTATCGTGCTCTTCCAAGATGCGAACGTGTCCACGGTGGAACCCGTGTTCTATCAGACGGCAGGCAGCATCACGGTCTCCGGCTCGCCGAGCAGCGGCACGCCTCAGATCACGCTGAACAACGTGACCCTGAGTGAGGTGACCATCGACTCAGCCAACAATTACCACTCCACGTTGGTGCCGGGCGGAGGCTGCTACACGATCAGCACGCCCACCACCGCCACGGCGAGCCTGTTCGCACCAGAAGACAGCTGCGTGGGGTTCTGTGAGTATAGCAACGGCTCGTTCCCAGCGGGGAACTGCTATTGCGACTACGCGTGCCTGAGTGCTGGCGATTGCTGTTCGGACTACACCGCAGTTTGCCCATAGTCTCGGAGGACGCGCACAGTTCAGAAAACCCGCCGTTTGGCGGGTTTTCGCGTTCAAGGACCGCATGGACGCGCACGCAATGGCGCGCTTCGTACAACGCGAGCATGCGTCGACGTGTTGAGCATGCGTTCCAGCCCAAAGGGCTGGCAGGGATGCCGCGAGTGTGACAGAAGCTCGCACCGTGCTCGGGCTGCTTGGTGTCCGGGATTTCGTGCTGTGAGCCGCTTTTGCGTGTTGCGCGGCCAGTTGGGAGTCTTTCCATGAAACGCTTGAACCTAGTCCCGGTTTTCTTTGGTGGTCTGATTGCGCTCCAGGGCTGCTCGAGTGATGGCAAGAGCGGCGGCTCCGGCGGCTCCGGCGGTACTTCAGGAAGCGCCGGCTCGGGTGGTTCCGCGGGGAACGCCGGTTCCGCGGGAATCCAGAACGGTGGATCGGGAGGCACACTCATCGCCAACGGCGGTACTGGTGCGACCTCGGGTGGCGTCGGGGGGATGACTGGTGGAACCGGCGGCGTTAGTGGCGCGACCGGCGGCAGCGCAGGCACGACTGGAGCTGGCAGCACAACAGGCGCACACAACGGGTGGCGGCAGCGCAGGCACGACTGGCGGCAGCGCAGGCACGACTGGCGGCAGCGCAGGCACGACTGGCGGCAGCGCAGGCACGACTGGCGGCAGCGCAGGCACGACTGGCGGCAGCGCAGGCACGACTGGCGGCAGCGCAGGCACGACTGGCGGCAGCGCCGGAACAACTGGTGGAGCCGGTGGGACCACTGGCGGAGCTGGAACCGGCGGCAGTGGCGGCACGACGGGTGGAGCCGGAGGCACTGGTGGCACCGGCGGCACTGGCGGCACGGGCGGCATGAGCGGCAACTGCACCGAGATCTCGGTGACACCTGTCTACCTGACCAACGATCCGAGCGCGTGGGTGTACTACACGGCTGCTCCCAACATCGGCGGCGGACTCCAGGATATCCTGTTCTTCGAGTTCTACTGGGACGGTGTTGGGACCTTCAATTTGGCCGAGCCTGGAGTCAACGACGACTACGCGTACTGCTATCAGTGTCTGCGAATGCTCCAAGACGTGGGCAGCAGCGGTAGCCAGAAGGTCTTCTTTCAGACGTCTGGCACACTCACCGTAGGCACTCTGCCGAGTACCGGCACGGTTGAGCTCACGATGGACAATGTCACCCTGAGCGAGATCGCGTTCAACGCCAACAACCACTCGGTCGTGCTTCCGGGAGGAGACTGCTACACCATCGCCTCGCCGACGATGACCACCGCGATCGCGACGCCCCCCGACGACAGCTGTGTCGGTTTCTGTGGCGATGGCGCTTCATTCCCCAACGAGAACTGCTATTGCGACTCCGCGTGCGTTGCGAACGGCGACTGCTGCTCGGACTACGCTACGGCTTGTCCCTGAGCAACGCTTCAGGAAGGAGCGCAACAAAGCCCGCCGTTTGGCGGGTTTTCGCGTTGGTAGATCAGACCTCCACGTCGACGACCCAGCCGAGGGACGCCCAACGCTGAAACCATGGACCGATCTGCGACTCGACCTCGCTCGCTGCCTCAGGCAGTTCGCTGCCCACGGCCTCACAGGCGGCCAGCAATGGCGCGCCGCCCTGCAGCTCGAGGAGCAGAGCGAAGCTCGCGTGGCTCAGCGGCTCACGGTACATCTCGTTTCCGCGGCGATACAACACCAGCCGCTCAGCCTTGGCCTCCGGTAGCGCGATTGCTCCGCTGTGGTGTTCGCCCTGAGACTTGCGCAGCGTGAGCCGTAGCTCGGCTACTGGGTACCTCGAGGAAACGAACTGCAGGCTCGGCTGCAAGACTAGCCGCGCTGTATTCCACGCATCCTCTGGCACGCTGGCGATCTTCTCCGCGGACACTGGCGGCAACAGAGCCGCGTCGAAAAGCTCAACGTAGGCCCACTCGAGCTTCGCCATGTCTTCACACAGCTCTCGGGAAGCGAGCCACTCGGAGTTCGCGACATGGGCAGGTAACAGCGCGCCGAGGTCGCGGAGCGTGAAGCTGGTCGGCGGCTGCTCGAGCAAGTAGCTCTCGATCAAGCGCTCCCAGTCGGCCTGCCCGAGCACGCCGCTCAACCCTGGAAAGTCTTCGAGCAGCGCGCTCGTGTGGCGGAGCCAAAACTGCTGACGATAGATCTCCAGCTGCTCAACGGGTTTCAGCCGGTCGTTTCCAGTGAAGCGCTCGCGAGATAGCGCTGAGGTCTCGGGGCTCTTTGGCAAGCCGCGCAGCTCCCTCAGCTTGACGGCCATCCAGCGCTGCAGTTCGTCCAGCTCTTGCGTTTCCGCGGGGTCCAGTTCGAGGCTCACGCGACGCTCCCGGCCTCTTGGCTCGCATGCTCTCTCGGCCCGCCAACACTCCAGCCGTGCTGAGCCTCCTCGACACGGATCGGACGGGGCGGGGGGTGAGGCACGTAGCTCGGTGACGTGGGCTCGCCTTTGCTCTCACGCAAAGCGCGAGCGTCGAGCGCCGCCTGCCGTACCTCGCGGGCGCGCTCGGCCTCCTGGAGCACGACGGAGAGCTCCGGGATTTCGTCGTCCCACTCAATCAGCGTGGATACGGCTCCAGTCAGCTCGATGGTCTCGCGGTACAAATCCCAAACGGCGTCGATCACGTGGCCAGAGTGGGTGTCGATGATGTGCGTACCGAGGTTCGTGTGCCCAGCAAGGTGGATCTGAACGATGCGCTCGTGAGGCACGTGGTGAATGAAGTCGTACGGGTCGAAGCCGTGATTGTAGGCGGACACGAAGACATTGTTCACGTCGAACATCAGGCCAATGTCTGCTCGCTCCACCACTTCGCTCACGAAGTCCCACTCCGACATCTGGCTCGAGGTGTAGCTCAGGTAGCTCGAGGTGTTTTCGAGCGCGAAGCGCACCTCGAGGAAGTCTTGCACCATCTTCGCGCGCTCGACGACGCGAGCGACCGCCGCCCTGGTGTAGGGCAGTGGCAAGAGGTCGTGGATGTTCACGCCGTCCGCAGCGCCCCAGCAGAAGTGGTCGCTCAACCACGCCGGCTTCACGACGCGCACCAGCTCCTTCAGGCGCTTCAAGTAGTCCATATCGAGCGGGTCAGGTGAGCCTATCCCTAGGGAAACGCCGTGCTGAATTATCTTGTAGGACTCGAGCACCGCCTCCAGGTGGTAGCGGGGCTTGCCCCCTGGGACCATGAAGTTCTCCGAGATCACCTCGAAGAAGTCCACGCTCGGACGAGTCTCCAAGATGGTGCGATAGTGCGGCACGCGCAGACCGATGCCGACTCCGTGGTCGGGGACGCCTAGGCGAGGTGCGATGGTTTCAGACATGGCTTTCGGTTCTCCGCTGCATTCACGCTCGTGCTAGCAAGAATCCCCGCCGGGAACAGGGCGCTGCTAGCGACTAGGTGCCCTACGCAAACGAGGGGCGATCCGTTTGGATCGCCCCTCGCTTTTGTCTGCCGTCACCCGAGGGTGTTGGCAGCGTAGTCGCTCACTTGGGGCAGTGCGCGTTGCAGCCGCCCTTGCCCTTGCACTCGTTCTTGCCGGCGCACTCGTTTGCGTCCGTCTTGCAGCTGCCCTTGCCGCTGCACTCGTTCATGCCCTTGCAGCATGCCTTTTCGCCAGCGGCGGCGGCGGGGTCTGGAGCAGCGGCGTCGGGCGCGTTGCCACCACAAGCCACGATGGTTCCCAAGAGCAGCCCTGCGGAGGCTGCGGTCGCGATAGCGGTTCCAAGCTTCATTTCAATCTCACTCCTGTTGATTGATGACGGACTCGACGTTCGACGAACGCCGTGCCCGCCTCCCCCAAAGCAGCCGACCTGTCGGTGCTTCGGCCTCCCCCCCTACGGTTAGGGCGAGTCATGGTTTCAGATCCCCGAAAAGCGTTCAACAAATCGCATGCAGAATGGTTCTGATGGGTTGCTTCGCGCGGCTGCCGGAGCGTTGCCTGGCTGACGCGTTCCGAGGCATACCACCGCCCATTCGGTGGCTTTGGCGCTTACGAGCGAGCGGCGCGATTGGATCTGCAAACGCTCTGAAGTGGGGCGAGTAAGCGCTCCACGGCAGCACTCCATGCGGGCTAGATCGCGCTAGGATGCCAGGCATGAATCACCCCAGCGCTGGTCTGTCAGCGACTTTGTCTTGGACAGAGCCTTCTCCTGCGGCCGCATTCTCGGCCCGCAGAGCGCGCCTGCTGGCGCTGCTGCCTAGCTCTTGGCAAGCGCCGGTGTGGCTCGTTGCTGGCTACTCTCGACCGCGGAACTTTCCCCACAATCGTTACCGTTTTCGTGCTGAGAGCCACTTCCTCTACCTCGTCGGACGGCACCTCGAGGGCGCTGTCTTGGTGTTGTCACGTGGAGAGTGGACGCTCTTTGCCAAGCCCGCGGATGCGTCGGATGCGCTCTGGACTGGTCCCGTGCCGAGCCTCGAGGAGCTCTCCGGCGAGCTGGGTTTGCCGGTGCGCCCGCTTGACGAGCTGAAAGCGTCGTCTGACGTCGTGCTCATTCCCCCGCAAGACGTCGACACAGCCATGTGGCTGCTCGAGAAGCTGGACCGCGAGATCGTCGGGGGTGGCGGAGATAAGCTGGAAGCAGACGCGGCTCCGCTTGGGGACGCGTTGATCGAGCTCCGGCTGCGTCATGATGAAGCCGCCGTTTTCCAGCTACGTCAGGCCGCGGTGGTGACGGAGCGCGCGCACCGCGCTGGCATGGCGGCCACCCGCCCTGGGCTCCGTGAAGCAGTGATCCGCGCGGCAATGGAGCAGCCGATCATCGCCGCGGGCATGACCACCAGCTACAACTCGATCGTCACCGTGCATGGGGAAGTGCTGCACAACGAGCAACATCACCACTTGCTCGGAGCGCGGGATCTACTCCTCGCGGACGTCGGCGCAGAGACTGCTGAGGGGTGGGCAGGCGACGTCACGCGTACCTGGCCCGTGAGCGGGCGCTTCAGCGCCACTCAAAAGGCGATCTACGAAGTGGTGCTGGCGACGGAGGTTTCTGCCATCGAGCGTGTCGCCCCGGGGGTGCGCTACTTGGAAATTCATCGCCACGCCGGGCGGACGTTGCTCGCTGGTCTCGGCGCGCTCGGCATCGTGAAGGGTGACCCTCAAGAGTGCTACGAAGCTGGCCTCGCGGGGCTCTTCTTTCCCCACGGAGTTGGGCACCTGCTTGGGCTGGATGTCCACGACATGGAAGATCTGGGGGACCGCGCGGGGTACGCGCCCGGGCGCTCTCGCCTACCGGGTGCTGGAGATCGCTACTTGCGCCTCGATCGCGATCTCGAGCCAGGCATGGCGGTCACCATCGAACCTGGCTTCTATCAGATCCCCGGACTCACCGAGCGCGACGCAGCGGGCAAGCTCGCGGATCTCGTGAACTGGGATGAGCTCGCGAAGTACGACGACGTGCGCGGGATCCGCATCGAGGACGACGTGCTGGTGACGGAGACCGGGCGCGATGTGCTGACGCGTGGCATTCCGAAGTCGGTGGGCGACGTCGAAGCGGCGATGCAAGGCTGAGCGTGGGGTGCAGTCGGGCGCGCTGACCTTGCGGCGCGCCTCTCCCCCAAAAATACTTCCGGAGATACTGCGTCAGGCCAAGGCGCGGGCGAGGTCGGTCTCCGCTTGCCAGACGGCCCGTTGCCATTCCTCGGGCACGGGAGCGACAAGCTCGGCCACGCGGGTGGAGCTGGAGCCCTCCAAGATCGCCTCGCGCGCGGCGCTGGAGCCCGTCAGGAGATCGAAAGCGGGGATCTCCGTCTCGAACTCGTAGGGGTCGGTGGTGAACTGGAAGTCGTCGGGCGCGAGGGTCTTCGCTGCGTTGATCAGCGTCAAATACGTCGTTACCGGGCGGAAAGTCCGCTCGTCAGTCACGTGGAGCATCACGCCGCCACACAGCTGACCCGCGAACTTGTCGAAGCTGGGCTTGAAGCCAACGGGACGCGCAATCACACCCGGGAGCACGGCGTCGCGGATGGCGTGTGCGAACTTCTCTGCGTCGAGGAACGGTGCGCCGATGGTGAGGAAGGGCAGGGTGGTGCCGCGCCCCTCCGAGAGGTTCGTGCCTTCGAGCAAGCATCCGCCCGGATACACCAGCGCGGTCTCGATGCTGGGCATGTTGGGGGACGGCGGAATGAACGGGCGCCCCCAAGCGCGCGCAGTCTTGTGACGTTCCCAGCCGCGCACTGGGACCACGCTCACTGCGCCTTCAGGCCCCAGCTCTGCGCCGTCTTGCTGCAAATAGCGCACGACGATTTCCCCGAGGGTCAACGAGTGACGGATCGGGATCGGCTCGAGACCCACGAAGGACAGAAAGCCTTCTGCTTGGGGTGCGCCTTCGAGCAAGCTCGGATCACCGCTGATCGGATTCGGGCGGTCGAGCACCAAGGTGTGCACGCCGGCGGCCCGCGCTGCGCGAGCCGCGAGCAACGCGGTCCAGACGTACGTGTAGTAGCGGCTGCCCACGTCGCACAGATCGACGAGCAGCACATCGATGCCGCTCAGCTGATCCGCACTCGGAGACAGTGACTCCTTGGTGTCGCCGTACAGGCTGATCGAACGCAGCGACCACTCGCTGTCATTCCCGTCAGGGCTCGGCACTGGCTCTTGCGCTTGGGCTGCTCCGTCGAGGCCGTGCTCAGGCGTGAAGAGGACGCGCGGGTGCACGCCGAGCTCCTCGAGCGCCTCGAGCGTCGTGTAGCCACGGCGATCCGTCGCTGCGGAGTGAGTGAGCACCGCCACGCGCGAGCTGCGGAGGCGGCGGCGGGTGGCCGAGAATTGCCCCGTTGCGATCTGGTCGAGTCCGACGAGCATGGCGCCTTTCCTAGCAGATCCAGCCAGCCAATAGACCATGAAGTCGGGGCACTTAGGCGCCGGTTGCAGGGCCCACCTGGAACTTCTTGCATGCCAGTTTCGGCGCAGTTAGCATTTTTTGCATAGTGCGCCGAGTACTCGTAGTCGACGATGAAGAGAACCTGCGGCTCGTGCTGCGCACGCTGCTCAAGCGCAATGGCTATGAGGTGGAGACCGCGGGAGACGGCGAAGAGGCGCTGACGCTGGTCGACTCCTTTGGGCCCGACGTCGTGATCACCGACGTGCGCATGCCGAAGCTCGATGGTCTGGATCTGCTGAGCACGCTCAAGGCCAAAGGTCACGAGGCGACGGTGATCGTGATGAGCGCCTACGGCAACATGGACCTTGCCCTCGAGGCGATGCAGCAAGGCGCCTACGACTACATCCAGAAGCCGTTCAAGCCGGAAGAGGTCGTGCTCACCCTCAAGAAGGCTGAAGAGCGTGAACTGCTGAGGCGCGAGAATCGCGCGTTGCGTGAGGAGATGCGCAAGGAGCATCGGTTCGAGGACATCTTGGCGAAGAGTGCCGAGATGGAGCGCATCTTCCGCACCATCACGAAGATCGCTGACTACAAGACGACGGTGTTGATCACCGGTGAGAGCGGTGTCGGTAAGGAGCTCGTAGCGCGGGCGCTGCATCGGCGCAGTAGTCGGGCAGGCAAGCCCTTCGTCGCCGTGAACTGCGGCGCCATCCCGGAAAACCTCCTGGAGAGTGAGCTGTTCGGCCACAAGAAGGGCGCGTTCACCGACGCCTCGAGTGACCGCCGTGGCCTCTTCGAGGAAGCCGATCAGGGCACGCTCTTCTTGGATGAAATCGGCGAGTTGCCTCTCGGCCTGCAGGTGAAGCTCCTGCGCGTGCTCGAGGAGGAGACCATTCGCCGCGTCGGCGACAGCAAGGATACGCAGATCGACGTGCGCATCGTGGCGGCGACTCATCGCGATTTGATGAAGGAGACCCAGGCCGGTCGCTTCCGCGAAGACCTGTTCTATCGACTGAATGTCTTGCCGATCCACGTGCCGCCGCTGCGCGAACGCCGCGAAGACATCCAGCTGCTCATCGAGCACTTCGTGAGCCGCAACAACGCGCGCCTCGGCACCGCCATCCGCGGCCTCGACACCGAGGCACGGCGGCTGCTCTACGAATACGGCTGGCCCGGAAACGTCCGCGAGCTCGAGAACACCATCGAGCGCGCCATGGTGCTCTCCGAGGGGCAGCAAATCGTGGCCACCGACCTGCCTGAGCGCGTGCGTGAGGCACGCGACCCCATCCAGCTGCAGTTGCAGAGCGGCGAGCTCAGCGTGAAGAAGACCACACGCATCATCGAAGAGATCCTGATTCGACGAGCGCTCCAGAAGACCAAGGGCAACCGCACTCGCGCTGCGGAAATCCTGGAGATCAGCCACCGCGCGCTGCTCTACAAGATCAAGGACTACCAGATCACCGACCTCTGAACGCGGTGTGGCAGCTGCGTTTCGGAGCGCTGCGGCAATTGGACGGAAGCGGCGCGGCCTTGGACCCGCCAGCCCGCGCAGCCTTTGCCGGGGGTTTTGGGGGGGAGGCGCTTCGTGGCTGCCTTGGTCTGCCACACGACGCCAGGTGCTAGTCAGAGCATTGTTGCAGCCCCGACGCGCCTGGTATGTTCCCGCCATGCGAAAGTCTGCTCTGTTGTTGCTCGCGGCCCTCGCGGTTGGCTGCGGCCCCAGTTACGGCGCTCAAGGCGTGAAGTCTCCGGAGGAGATCCTCGACGAGCAGCTCGAGGAGGACGAAAAGAACGCTGCGAATCAGACCGACACAGGTGGTCCTACTGAAGAGACCGATATGGACAAGCGCGCCAAGTGGGACAAGCACCAGTCGGAGCTGGAGCTGATCCGCGCGGCACGCTCTGCCAAGAGCTGCGTTGGTGTCGTGACCTCCGAGGGCCCCCAGGGCACGGCGAAGGTCACCCTGACGTTCTCTCCCGACGGAAACGTGAAGGCGTCAGACATCAACAGCCCGTTCAAGGACACGCCCCTTGGCAAATGCATCCTGAACGCGATGGCCAACGTCGTCGTTCCGCCCTTCAGCGGTGACGACCACATCGTCGACTGGGACATCGACCTGGACGCCAAGGACGAAGGCGGCGAAGGCGAGTAGGCCCCGAAGGAAACCCGCGTGACGGACACCGACGACCCAGCGACTCCCCGTGCACCGCACGACGCGGAGTACGATCTGGTGGTCGTCGGTGGTGGACCCGCCGGAGAGAAGGGCGCCGTCCAGGCTGCCTACTTCGGCAAACGCGTGGCGTTGGTGGAGCGCGCAGTGGACCCCGGAGGCGCTTGCGTCCACACGGGGACACTGCCTTCGAAGACGTTGCGAGAAGCGAGTCTCTTTCTCGCTGGGCACCGCCATCGAGAGCTCTACGGGATATCCGTCGCCGTAGAGCGGTGCGCCGCCGCGCCGCGCTTGGCAAGCCGCAAGGACGCCGTACGAGCTGAAGAGGTGGCGCGCATGCGCTGGAACCTCGAGCGCCATCACGTCGAGCTGATCCACGGCTACGGTCGCTTTCGCGGACCACATGAACTCGCGGTCACGCGGCCTGACGGCAGCGAGCTACTGCTCCGCGCCAAACATTTCCTGGTGGCAACTGGCTCGAGCCCGTACCGCCCTTCCAGCATCGACTTCGATGATCCGGACATCGAGGACTCGGACAGCGTGCTCGAGCTCGCGCAGGTGCCGGCGTCGCTGACGGTGATCGGTGCGGGTGTGATCGGTTGCGAGTACGCGACGCTGTTCGCGGAGCTTGGCGTGAAGGTGACCCTCGTCGAGGCTCGCGCGGAGATCCTCGGCTTCCTGGATGATGAGCTGGTTCGCCGCCTCGAGAGCGCGATGCGCAGCAAGGGCATGCTGCTTCACTTTGGCGATGGTCACGAATCAGTGAAGCGCGACGAGCGTGGGATCGTGACGCGCCTCGCGTCGGGGACGGAGGTCGTCTCCGAGCAGCTGCTGTTCGCCGCTGGTCGCGGGGGCAACACCAAGAGCCTGGGTCTCACGGAGCTCGGCATCGAGATCGACAAGCGTGGCTACATCAAGGTCGACGCCGACTATCAGACCGCGGTGCCCAGCATTCGGGCGGCGGGTGATTGCATCGGCTTCCCGGCTCTCGCTTCGACGTCGATGGAGCAGGCGCGCGTCGCCGTGTGTCATGCCTTCGGTTTTGCCTACAAGCGATCCATGGACACGCTGTTACCGTACGGCATCTACACAATCCCCGAGGTCTCGGCGGTCGGCCTTACGGAGGAAGACGCTGAGGCGGAGAAGCGCGATATCGTCGTGGGGCGGGCTTTCTACCGGGACAACGCGCGCGGCAAGATCATCGGAGACCATGAAGGCATCGTGAAGCTGGTGTTCGACAAGCAGACACGCAAGCTGATCGGTTGTCACTGCATGGGAGATCGCGCGTCCGAGCTGGTGCACATCGGGCAGACGGCGATCGCGCTCGGAGGCACCGTCGACACGTTCATCGAGCTCGTGTTCAACTTCCCGACGCTTTCGGAAACGTTCAAGTACGCCGCTTACGACGCGCTGTCCGGATTCGACTGAGCGCTACTTGGACTTCGACTTGCTCTGCACGATCTCGAGCACGTCGCGCCCAAGCTCGATTCCGTACTGATCGTCGACTTGGACGCGCACGACCCAGGGGCCAGCTGTGCGGGGGCGCGGAACCTTCGCGACATACGCTTCGCCCTCACGCTGCCAGGCGAGGTCTAGCGGGTCTACACCCAGGGTAGCGCTCAGCTTGGGCTGAATGAAGCTCGGGACACCGCCGCCATCGGTGTTCTTGAGCACGACCCGCACCTTCACATCATCCCTGGGCCAGGTCGCGAGGCGAGGGCTTAGCTTGACCTCCGCCTTGATTCCGCGTGGAGCTAGCTTGGTTGTCAAGAGCTCGTTCGTTTCCGGCAACCTGAGGTGCACATAGGTGAGCTGATCGTTCAGCAAACCGATCGGGGCTCCCGCGTCGGTGTAAGGGCGCCTTGCGCCCTGGGTGAGCCGCAAGCCGTGGGCCGCGGTGAAGTGCATGGCCTGGCTCTCCCCCAAACGGATCACGCCTTTCGTGTCCACGTAGGCGCCTGGAGGTAAATCCACACCGACCACTCGTATGGGCAGCGGTGTCGAGGCGATCCCGCGATGCCCAAAGCCGTCGATCGCAGCGACCACGGTCTCGTAGGTACCGGGACGCAGTGGAACGGGGACTGACGCCAGCGTCGGCTGGGCGGTTTCGACGGTGTACCTCACGTCGCTGCCCGTCAAACGGACTTCGAAGCCCTTGGCCTTTTCCGCGGGGCTCCAGCTGAGTCCGGCCAGCTGAACGGGAGCGCTGGTCACAGCGTAGAGTTGTCGCTCTGCGCTGACGGTCTTTGGTGGTGCGAGCAGGGAGCTCTCGGAACCTTCCGGGATCGCGCTGTTGAAGCTCTTGATGCGGTTCGTGGCGAGAGGAGAGTAGCGACGCCCGGTGCTGGTCAGCACGTTGCCCGAGCGATTGGCGAATGACGCATACTCACCTTCGACGAGCGCTTCCATGCGCCCGCCATAGCTGACAGCGATTCCGCGGTGGCTGCTGAACAACAGCACATGAGCATCGGTCGCGACGGTGTTCACTTCGACTCGGCCTTGGTCGACGTAGAGCATCGCGAGAACACGCATCTTGCCGTCGATCATCATGCGCTGACGTTCGTTCATCAGTCGCACGCGAGCTGGCTGACCGGCGAACGGATGTAGCGTGATGCGGGCGCCATTGAACGCCTCGAAGCGAGCTGTCGACGCTGCTTCCCAGAACCCGGCGCTGTGAGTCGGGCTGCCGATGGTCGCGGTCCAAGTTGGTTTCGGAGGGACGTTCTTTGCCTCCGCGGTGTTGCTGCCTTGGGCGAAAGCGCCAACCCCAGTCAGGGCGAGGGTAAGCAGCCAACGAGCGCGACCATGGAGCGTGCGAGATCCGAGCATGACTCGTGGGAGAACGGCTGCGGCCGCAGCTCCTTGAATGTTCAGTGGCTGGGGACCAACGTGGCGGTCTTGAGTTCGTGAGAAGTGGCATGATTCTCGCAACTTAGCTACGTGACCCCTGCACAGACTTCAGTTGCGAGCGGCCACACCCAGCTCCAAAGAACGAAGTGAGAGGTGCAAACCGGTTTCACAAGGGAAGCTAGGGAGGCATGAGGAGCCCGTGAGCATGGAAACGCAGAACTGTCGAGTGTGCGGCGCGAAGCTGGGATCCGGGCGCTTCTGTCACCAGTGCGGCGCGGTGGTGCAGGTCGCCCCAGGCGCTGACCCGCTGATTGGTCGCGTCCTCAACGACCGATACCGCGTGCTGAGAGTACTCGGCGAAGGCGGGATGGGCGTCGTGTACGAGGGCGAGCAAGCCATCGGTGGCAGCTCGCGCCGGGTTGCGATCAAGACGCTGCGTGATGTCCACGACTCGGTGCTCGTTGCGCGGTTCTATCGCGAGTGCGAGACGCTTGCCGGTTTGGCCCATCCCAACACCGTGCGTGTCTACGACTTCGGCGAGACCAGCGATGGCGTGCTGTTCATCGTGATGGAGTATGTCGACGGCAAGTCACTCAGCGAGTTGCTCGAGGACGGGCCGTTAGCGCCAGCGCGCGCCGCGCACATCGTGCGACAGATCGCCAGCGCTCTCAGTGAGGCACACGGTCAAGGCGTCATCCACCGCGACCTCAAGCCCGACAACATCTACGTGGTGCGCCGCGGTGAGCGCGAAGTGGTGAAGCTGCTCGACTTTGGCATCGCGAGGCGTTGCCGTCCGGATGGGACCACCCAGGACGTCAAGCTAACCAACGACGGCAGTGTGCTCGGTACCCCGGCGTACATGAGCCCCGAGCAGTTCACCGAGTCCACGGTCGACCAGCACAGCGACATCTATGCGCTCGCGGTGATCACGTACGAGCTCTTGACCGGCGAGATGCCGTACGGAGATGCCAACACTCCCTGGGAGTGGGCCAGCCGCCACATGAGCTCCGAGCCCGTGCCGTTGGTCACTCGCGGCCTCACGGTGGACCCCGCGATCGAGACGGTGATCTTCAAGGGCCTCGCTAAAGATCCTCACAAGCGGCCCGACACTGCCATCGAGTTTGCTGAGCAATTCGATGCAGCGATCGCCGGCACGCTAGACACCCTGGAGGTGCCATCGTCCCGCGGGAAGCGCACCGGCACAGAGGCCATGCGCGCAACCCCTGGTCACACCGGCCTGCCGACTCAGGCCAGCATGGGTGTACCGATGGCAGCTTCACCGATGGCGATGCCGCCCCTGGTGTTCACGCCGATGCCGCAGGAGCGGCCACGCAAGCGCTCCAAGCTGCCGGCCATCCTCGCGACGCTTGCACTTGCACTGGGCGGCGCCACGCTCGCGGTCGCGATGGATCAAGGCTTGATCGACACGAGCGGCGAGACCACGGTCGCAACCCAGGAGCTGGCTCCCGCTGCCCAGCTGACTGAGGTGGCGCCCATCGAAGCCGAGCCTCCGGCGCTGGAACCCGAGCTCAATCAGAGTATCCCTGAGGAACCAGTCTCTCAGGCTCCGGTCCCGAGGGCGCCGAGTCGCCCGGCCCCCGCTCCGGCTCCAACCCCAGAACCGACGATCCCTGGTGTGGTGCTTCCGCTACCGATCCCCACTTTCACGCCGCCGGCGACAAGCCAGCCCGAGCCCCCGCCAGCCCCCACGCCAGCCCCAAGCAGCACCCCGGCGCCCCCCAAGCTCGAGATCCCGAACCTGCTCAAGCGCATCCCGCGGCCCTCGGTAAAGCCCTCGGCTTCACCTTCGTCCAGCGCCCCGGCGCCAACCCCAGCACCCTCATCCACGACCCCCCGCCTGAAGCGCCTACCTAAGCTTGGGAACTAGCGCGAACCGGTCGAGCCCGCGCCCCGGGGGCGAGGGCGCGCGCTCGACCTCATTTCCGCGCGGTTTGTTCCCTCGCTGCTGTCTTGTTGAGGGGGCGTTTCCGACGCCCCCTCCCCCAGCTTCGCTGGGGCCCCCACCCCAATCGGCAGCGTCGAACAGGCGCTGAGCTGATAGGGGAGGGTACGGCAAATAACCGCGAGGAAACGTTGTGATTGCTTCGGCTCGGGCGTTGGGTGGCTTCCCCCGCAAGCGGGGCCCCCACCCCAATCGGTGCATCCTTTGAGCGCCAATGCACTTCAGTGCTCCACCCTTGGGGAGGAGACTCTGTTTGCGAGCCAGCGAGCAAAACAGAGGAGGGGGATGGGGTCATCCCCTCGAGAAGCAGAGGCAAGAGCGAGCACGGGTGTGCAAACGCAGGCAGTTGAGCGCCCTCACCCCGCTGGGGCGCGCAACTGCCGTTGCATTCAGCGGCGAGCGGGCGCGTAGGAGACTCTGTTTCCGCGCGTAAGCGCGAGGAACAGAGGAGGGGTCTCGGGTGAGACCCCTCAGAAAATAGGGTGTAGCGTGAACAATCTAGGGGATACGCAGGCACGCAGGCGCCCCTCACCTTGAGGGGGCGAATGCGTGCCGATGCCCTCTGTTGGTGAACGCTATAGAAACCACAGCGCGAGCACGACCAGCGTGGCTGTTACCGCCACGGAGGTGAGGGCGGCGACTTCCCAGCGGCTCGCGCGAGGATCACTGAAACGCAGCTCGATGGAGGCGAAGCGGCTGGCCTCACGGCGCTGTCCGTTGCTCAACGCTAGGTTGGCGGCGCGGATTGCGGTGGCGTGCTGATCGTCCAACATCGGGACGGGGTTCTGACACAGCGTGTCGATGGATGTCGAGGCGGTCCATGGATTCAGCGGTTCATCGTAGCGATTTCAACATCTTAGCGATGCGGGGTTGGTCGCTCGAACGCTAGGCCGAGGGACAGCCAGAGCGCTTATGCGCGTCTGCCGTTAGCGGAACCGGGCTTTGCCGCGAGACTCCCACCACTCCTGGTAGCGGGCTTGTGCCTTGGCGCGCTCCGCTCGCGGCAGGTCGTCGTAGTAGCCAAAGTATTCCTTCGTCAGGCTCTTCAGCTCATCACCTGCGGCTCGGCGAATCTCCGGCACCTCGTGGAGAAGCGAGTCGATCAACCACTCAATGCGGTGCCGCGAGGAATTGGCTGCCCACCATTTCTTCCACCCCGCCTGATCCTGTGCGAAGTCTTGCCGGGTCAGCACGACAAGGGCCCATTGCGCGCTCTTCGCGATGTCGGTGTACTCGCTGTTCAATAGGTCGATCAGCGGACTCACCGCGCGACCTTCTCTGAGGTCGGCCAACATCTCGATCGCCGCGTGCGCTGCGTCCTCGCTCTGGCGCGCATCTCCGGCGAATTGGATCAGGGTTCGCAAGAGCTCGCTACGGGAAGCTTCGTCCGAGAGCAACATGCGCCCGGCTGCCAGTGCCGCGCGTCTTACGTCCGGATCCTTGTCGGTCACCCGTCGGCCCACGTTGCGGGCCGACTCGCCACAGGGCATCTCCCCCAACAATCGCGTGGCCCAACCACGGACAACCGGATCGCGGTCTTGAGTACGAACGGCGACGAAGCCGACCGCGTCTTGGCCGATTGCAGCGAGCGCCTTGAGCACCGGGCCGCACTCGCTGGCGCGGATGGGACCGTCAGAGCCCACGGGTTTCTGTTCCGCATGGATTGGCCCGGGAAATGCCGCCAACAGCGCACCGAGAGATCGCTTGCCGTCTTCCACGATTGCTTCGAAGGCGATCTCGTTGCCCGCGATCAGGTCTTGTACGAGGTCGTGCGTGTCCGACTCGTTGACGATTACCTTCGGTAGGTGAACCGAGTCGTGACGAGACACCAGCGCGGAGGGCGCCACCGACATACGGCGAGAAGACGCGGCCAGCGGTGCTTCGTCGAGGAACTCTTCGTCTGGGTAGCTCACGCGCTCATCGACCGCGCTCACTGATATCTCTGGACCTTCCTCGTGCGAAGGGGTCGGGAGCGGCTGACTGCCGATGCCGGGGTCAGTATTGTGCTCCGCCTCGTACTCGACGGCCTCTGCGACCTTCATCTTGCCGCCGGAACGCCGGGTGAGCGGAAACACCGGAGGCTCGCTAGGCCGCGTTGGGGGAGTCTCTTGGATCTCGGTTTCGCCCACCGAGCCCAAGGAAAGCGTCTTGCCTCGCGGAATCGATTTCTTGGGCTTCTCAGGTAGTTTGTCTGCCTTCGCTTCTTGCTCGAGCAGGGCCGGCACGCGTCGACTGTTCGGAGCCATGACCTCGCGCCTCGCGCGCGCTAGTTGCGAAACCGAGCTTGGCGTCCCTTGGGGTGGTGTGCTGGTGCGTCGTTCCCCCGTGTCAGCGGCCTTCAAGTCGGTTGGCTTTGCCGAGGCTTGAGTGTGCGCCAGGGTGCCCAGTACCGCCGTTGCTTTTGAACGCTTGTTGACGCTGAGGGGGATCGGCTCTTGCTCACCCGAGTCCTCACGCCCTTCTCGGGTTGGACTCGTGATCGTTGGGGGGCTGGCGTCCCGCTCGGTCGAGCTCGGGCCAATGACGATGGTCCGACTCGGAGCAATGGATTGTGGCTTGGCTTCAGCTTCGGCTGACGCGTGCGTCTTTGCGAGGTCAGCCGGGGGGCGTGGAGAGTCGGAGGCTCCCGTGCTCGCAAGGTCCGTCTCGGGCTTCGCTGCGGCCCGCTTCTGCGGAGGCTCAGACGCTTGGGTCTTCGCGAGATCTGCCTTCGCTTCCGGCTCGGCGGAGTCTGGCGTTTGCGCTGGTCCAGACGTTTGGGTCTTGGCCAGGTCGATGACGGGAGGTTCCGGTGCGACCGGCTTCACCACACTCACGAGATTTGGCTTCGGTGCGGGTTCCGACGCCTGGGTCTTCGTGAGGTCCTGTTTCCTCGGGGGTTCGGAGGCTTGAGTCTTGGTGAGGTCGGCGCTCTTCGGCGGTGGCTCCGACGCTACAGAGGCCTGGGTCTTTGCGAGGTCGACATCTGCTGGCGCATCGACCGGATCGGGAAATGACGCCGCGAGCTCTTCCGCGACTGATTGTGGAACCATCGCGGTTGGACGCTGAGAAACCGGCTTCGCCGGCGCCTGAGTGCGAACCTGGTTTTCTACTGGCTCGAGTAGCTCGCGCTCCGGACGCGCTGTTTCAGCGAGAGGGGGCGCCAGGGTGCTTGCACCTGCGGGCGCTTGGCTCGCTCGCTTCTTCGGGTCACCGCTCAGCGCCGAGACGAGGGCCGATGCCCGCACCTCTGGGCTCGGTTGATCTTTGATCTGTTCCGCGCGCTCTCGTTTGCGCGCTTCGGCGAGACGCGCGAGCCCCGTTGGGATCTCTCGTTTGACCTCGCGGCGCACTGCTAGCTTGCGCCTCAGGATCACGCGCTCGAGGGCTTGGCTCACTAGCGGGGAGAACGCCAGGACTTGCCCGACCGCATCCAGCTGCACGTCGTTGTTGCCCTCGCAGCCGTACAGGATCAACACGCAATGCTTACGTACGGAAACAGGGATGGCGAGCTTCGCGGTTTCGCTTGGGCGCTTGAGGTCTTCGGAAAGGCTCCTGTCGAGACCGTCGCCTGCGAGGGCTTGGAGCGTCGGGGCGCCTGCCTGCTTCGCGCTGCGCAAGATGCCAGGGAGATCTAGGGGTACACCAATCCCGCGCACCTCCGCAGTGGTCGCGCCGGGGCCGCTGGCGTTGCGACCCTCCGCGAGGTCTCCCTGTACTGCGAACAACGCCGTGTACTCGAAGTACTGCGCTGAATAGTCAAAGAACGCCGAGAGGACGTCGTCCCGAGACTCAGCGTCGATCAGATCCTGCTCGGCTTCGGCTGCCGTGTAGGGGCCGCGTCGCCGCGCCTTGGGCTCCGCCGCCTTCCAGCGTTCCACGTCGCGTCCAAGGTTTGCCAGCCTCTCACTGGGGGAAGGTCCGATGGAAACCGGCGGCGCATCGTCAGGCGCTTCTTCGAACTTGGGTTCAGGAGCGACTGGCTGAGCAGCAGCAGGGGCCTCGGTGGCGTTGGCCGGAGCAGCTCTTGGCGGTGCAGCCTCCGGCGGTGCAGCTTCCGGTGGATGTACTGATGGCTGCACCGAGACGTTGGGGTGGTGATCTTCGGTGGACAACGGCGGCACCCGCAGCGAGGGCTGCGTCCGCTGGTTCTCTTCGTTGCCTTTTTTCGGCTCGTCTGGCTTGGCAGTCGCCTCCTCCTTGGCCTCCGGGGGAGCTGGCGGATCCGACGCGCGAAAGATGGTGGTCTCGGGTTCGACCGAGGTGGGGCCGAACAAGTCGAGGTGGTTCGCCTCTGCCGGAGACTGTTCCTCCAGAGCAGCTTGGGGCGAGGGCAGACTCGGCGCACCTGCGGGGACTCGCAGTGACGGCACCTCGAATTTTTCCTCGGGGAAATCTGGCGGCGGCGGCGGCTGGCTTTGCTTGACCAGCTCGCGCAGGGCGACTTCAGGGACGTTGTCCGTCTGCGCTTCGTGGATGTCGCTAGCTGCGCTGGGGGGCGGTATGGATGGCAGCTCCGTGGCCGGGGGGAACGCGATCGGCGGCACGGAAGGTGGCCGGGGTACGTCCGCGAAATTCAGGGGCAGGTCGATCGCTGGCGGCCCTTCGCTTGGGTGCGGATCCGGCTCTCCGTCCAGCCGCGCTACGATGCGGGCCGAGCGGCGATCGATGGGAACGCCGTAGTCCCTCGCGATGGCTTGAGCGATGCGCGCGCGGGGCGCGACCCGCTGCTCCAGCCGGACACCCAGCAAGAAGCCGAGGTCACTCTCCACGTCTTCCGGTAGCGGCCCCGCAACGCACACCACCAGAGCGCCCGGTTGCTCGTCCAGAGGATAGATGGCGTGTCGGCTCGCAACGTCGCTCGGCAAGAGACGAAGCGCTTCCGCGGTGGCGCGAGGGAGCGTGCCTTGTGGCGCCGGCTGCAGGCCGTGGAGCTGGCTCAGCAGGTTCAGTAACTGACCTTCGTCCACCTGGGTGATTTCCAGGAGGTTCGTCAGCAAGTCACCGCCGTACAGCACCTGCCTCGCCAGTGCGTCTTCGACCTCGCGCATCGTGGCGACGGAATGCTTGACGATGCTCGAGGAAAGCGTGGGCATACGAGGGGCTTGGCGCGGGGTTTCTGGCTGAAAGTTTCTGGGTGTACCCAGGGATGTCAACGCTCGTGCACACTGTACACGGATGTGTGTGGCTGGCCGAACTGTTTACAAACGGCGCACCTCCCCCCAAACCCCCTGAAAAAGGCCATTATGCTGAGCGCTGGGAGCGCCGAGCCTGAACGCGGAGCGGTCTCTGACGCGGGCCGCTATCCGCTGCCCGTGAACGCCGCCATGCCACTCTCGAGCAGGAGCCAGCGGGCGAGCCCGAGGTAGATCATGATGCCCAAGACATCGACCAGAGTGGCGATGAACGGAGTCGAACTCGTCGCCGGGTCGAGGCCAATCCGGCTCAAGAGCAGCGGCATCATCCCGCCAACCACGCACCCCATCACGACGATGGAGACTAGCGTCACCGCGACGAGCAACGCGAACGTGGAGTTCTCCCCCGCGACAACCACCCGCAGCGCCCCGACGGCGCCGAGAGTACCGCCGAGGATCAGCCCCTGGCTGAGCTCTCTAGCGAGGACCCGCCACCAGTCGCGATGGTGCACATCGCCCACCGCAAGCCCGCGGGTGATCAGCGTTGAAGACTGAGAGCCGGAGTTGCCTCCCGCCGAGATCAACATCGGCAGGTAGAAGCTCAAGTGAGCGATCGAGGCGAGCACCCCGTCGAAGTGTTGAATCGCCGTTGCCGTGAAGAAACCGCCGACGAACAGCACCAGCAGCCAGGGCGCCCGCTTCTTGACGAAGGTCAACAGCGACGTCTCGAAATACGTCTCGCTCAGGGGGTCGATGGCGCCCATCTTGTGGACGTCTTCGCTCTGCTCCTCGGCCAAGACGTCTAGGATGTCGTCCGCCGTGATGACGCCCAGAATTACACCTCGCTCGTCGACCACGGGCAGGGTGTTCATGTCGTATTTCCCCAGGGTACGCGCGACGTCCTCCTGGTCCATCTCGGGCGGCACGCTGATCAGGTTGAGGCGCATGACCTCTTCCACCTTCGCCATCGGGTCCGCCAGGAGCACGTCACGGATCCGCAAGTAGCCCTTCACCAGGTCTTCGCTGTCGACCACATAGATCGCGTCCAGCGTCTCGGCGTCGACGGCTTGCTTGCGGATTTCCTCCATCGCGCCCTGCACCGTGAGGCCGGGCTCCACCCAGAGGTAGTCCGTGGTCATCAGACCACCCGCGGAAGTGTCCTGCCACTGACGTAGCTCGCGCACTTCCGTAGCGACTTCGGCGTCCAGCTCCTCGAGCCGCTTGATCAGCGGCAGGCTCATTTCCGGGGGGAGATCGTCGACGAAGTCCGCTAGGTCGTCGGTGTCCATCTCCACCGCGAGCTCCGCGGCGACTTCGACACCCATTGCCTCGGCCAGCGACTCCTGCACCGGGTCGTCGAGGCGCTCGAAGACTTGGGCGGCGTACTCCGTCGGCAGGCTCTCGAGCACCTTGGCGGCGTGGTCGCGCTCCAGCTCCTCGATGACGTCAGCGACGTCTTCGGGGTGGATGTCGTCCAGCAGCTCTTGCAGCTCCGCCGGGCTCTCCTCGAGGAGCGCCTTCAGCTCCGGACCGATGAGCCGTGCCAGCTGCATCGCGCGCCTCTACCACGAAGTCACGCACTTGGGATCCTGCCAAGCGGGGCGTCCAAAAAAGACACGCGTGCGTCTTGGCTACAAAAAGCCGCGAGCGCCGCTCCAAACGGAGACGACGCTCGCTCGATTCACGGGTGGTCAGCCGTGGCTGGAAATCGCTACTGACAGTCGCCGTTGATCTTGATGGCAGACGCCGCGAACCCAGCCTCGAGTGCCCATGCGTCCTTGCAATCAGCAGTCGCCGCGGCGTTCGTCGTCGAGCACCAGTCGCCCTCGGGACGCTCGCCGTTCTTCCAAGCGTCCGTATCAGAGCACTTGCCGTCGGGCATGCCCTTCCAGTCAGCACCTGCGATTTGCGCGCACAGGCTCGTGCTCAGGTCGTCGATGTAGACTTCCTCGGCTTCCTCGATCGTGATGTAGCCCTTGAGGTGACCGCCGGTGGTCCACGTCGTCTCACCGGCGGTGGTGTCCGGGAGGCACAAGTTTGCGGACGTGAACTGGTCGCCGTTGTACTTGCCTACGCAGTTGTGGTCGGCGCTGAACGTGCCGTCGAAGTCGATGCCGTGTAGCGGCAGCAAGATCACCTTCGTCTTGGCGACGTCCAGGAAGATCGGCACCACGACACCGTCCACGGACGCGCCGAACTTGCCTTGGTCGTCGACGGTCACGTCGACCTGCGCGGGCTTCACGTCGAGCGCCGGGTTCGAGTTGGGGATCGAGACGAAGCACGCGCCCGCCTTGGGATCCGTGATGGGATCGCCACCACCCGTCTTCAGCTTGCCCGCCTTCGAGTCGAACTCGATGAGCCAGGTGAAGGTGCCATCGCCGGTCTCGTTGCAGGCCTCTTGATTCAGGCCGATGCCCTTGTTGACGACGACCTCTTGAATCAGCTTGTTGGCGAGGGCTGCGGGCTTGTCGATCTTCAAGTATGAGAAGCGACCCGTCCAGACGTCGGAGCTGGAGTTGTCTGCCTTCGCGAGGCACTCGGCGCCTGGGCCCGTGGGGCCATCGACGTAGCACTCAGCAGCCTTGGGCATGCACTCACCGACGTTTCCGGTCCCGCCGCTCGCGCCGCTACCGCCGTTGCCCGCGCTTCCTCCGCCCTCGCTGTCGCTGGAGCAGCCGAACGCGCTCAGACTCATCCCAACTGCCAAGCAAGCCAACCCAACAACCTTAAGCTTCATCGTCGTCTCCATTGGTTCGCTGCCTGAGAAAGCCCAGTGCATGCGCCCCGGTGTGTCGCCCAACCTCGTCGTCGTCCGGCTCGGGTCTTTTCAGATGCGAGTCGAACGCGAACGACGTTCTTATCACGCCCGACACATCCCGGAAAACTGACTTCGACCTCAGGTTTTTCTCTGGCACCCGCGGAATTCGGCAGCGCGCGGCCAGGCAGCACAAAATCCGACAGATTCCCGCGTCCGACAATGGCCGTTACCACCCGGAGGAGGCGTTTCTGGCGCTTCCGGCACACCTTGCGGGGTTTGGGGGGGAGGTGCGTTGCTTCGCAGCGACCCGACCCAAGCGCCATTCGAGACAGCCACCGAACGGAAGGGTGCGCCGCCCAGGAGCGCACCGCTCGAGCTCTTGACGTCACCCTTCGCGCTGCGTTTCCCTTGAGGGAAAAGCCACCGTGCATCAAGTGTTTCAGTGCGAGAATTGCCGCCCTCGCGACTGCGCGCGTGAGTGAGCCTCAGATCTTCTGCGAAGTGCACGCTTGGCCAGCACGCCGGTTGATCAGCACGACGGTTGATCATCAAAGAGCGTTGGCGCTCGCTTGACGCCCAGCTTGATTCGCCGGACCCAATACTGGCGTGCATCAGCCCCCACTCCTGGATGCAGCGCGCATGGCAGGCCCGGCTCTCACAGCCAACGGCGCACGCACCCGGTGATCGCTGCGATCCACGGAAGCATGCCGCTGGACTGGTGGAGCAGTGGAAGGTTCTTCAGGCTCGAGAAAACAGCATCGACCAGCACGGTGGTGCACGCGCGCGCAGGTAGTAGACGAGCGGCGCGTGTGTGCTGTTCGGCGAGCCGCAGCGAATTTCCACGGCAGCTCGAACCACGGACGCTCGAACCACGGACGCTCGAACAGCGCCGTCCACGTCGCAGCCATGGGATCGACTTACCTAAGCACTTCGAACCTCAATGCTTTCACGCTTCAGGGCTGGTTCACTGGCGCCCGCTGAGAAAGAATGGGAGGGATGGCCGACCCCCGTCCGAAGATCCCGCGTCCAGGTCCAAAGGGACCAGACGATTCTGGACTTGGGTCTGGGACGCATCGTGCGTCGCTCCCAGCGGCCCCGCGCCGCGCGCCCCAGAAGACTCTGCTTGGAATTCCGGGGCCAAGCGGTGCGCGGCCTTCCCGCATGCCGTCGAGTCCCGAACCAGAACCGGCGGAGGTGATCGCTGTGCCCCCGCCTCCTCCCAAGCGTCCGCCGCCGCCCGCGCGCGTCTCTCCGGATCTCATTCCCCCGCGGAACCGGGCGTCGGGCGGGGCGCAAAAGAAAGTCGATCTAGGGCGGACGGCGATCCTGCCTGAGAAGGCGGACCTCGGGAAGACGGCAGTCATCGCTCCAAAGACGGATCTGGGAAAGACCGCCGTGATCCCGGCGCCCAGCTCGAGCACCTTTGACCGAGCGCTCGTCCTGCCCAACTCGGGCGCAAAGCCGCCTGCCTTGGCAACTCCCATCGTCCCGCCCGCGACACCCGCAGCCGTGGCGGCTGGGGGTCCAATCGAGGATGCTTACGATGCGAACGCCGCGGAAACGATTTCACCTCCCGCCGACCTGGCGGTGTTGGATGACGAACCAACCCACGTAAAAGCCGTTCCCATTACGAGCATCAAGCCACTGGCTGAGCGGCCAGGGCCGAGGCCCAAAGGGCTCGAGCTGAAGCTACCGCCGCTCGGTGATGAAGCACGCCCCCCCGCGGATGATCCCGACGCGTTCGACGACGAGGCGCCCACGCGGCGGGTGGATCTGCAGAGCCTCGCGCGGGAGAAGTCCGGAGCAAGACGCAAGACGCCATCGGTTCCCGACGGAACTGCTGAGCCCGCAGTGCTCTTGGTTGGGTTCAGCGACGAGCTACGCGAGGCGCTCTCGGAGGCCCTGGGGCGCCAGTCCGTGTTTGCGGAGACGGCGGAAGCGGGGACCGTGGTTCCAGCGGTTACCGTGGCGGCGCCCGACCTTGTCGTGCTGATGGGTGATGGCGGTCGGCAAGAGACGCGAGCGCTCTTGGATGAGCTGGCATCTTCGCCGCTCAGCTCCGTGGTTCCCGTGGCGCTGGTCACCGACGATCCCGATCTCGGGGCGCGCTTGGCAGCGTTCCGTCACGGCGCAGCTGCGGTGATTCCGAAGAGCGCCAGCGTGAGCACGTTGGCGGAGCGCATCTCCGAGCTGGTGCGTGAAATCCCCGAGCGCGGTGACGCGCTGGGGCGAGTCGGCGAAGCAACGCTCAACGAGCTGGTCGACACGTTGGCCCACGAGCTTCGCAGCGGAATCCTGTCGGTGAAACAGGAAGGCGAGCGCGAAGGCGTGCGCCTGGTGCTGGGTCGCGGACGTCCCCTGGCAACGCTGATCGACGAGTTCGTGACCCGCGTGCGCAGCCAGATCGAGGTCGCGGAGCCGCTGCTCTACGAGTTCGACGAGCGCGCGATGGGAACCGTGGAGCTGCTCGCCGCGGACCTCGAGGACGAGCTTCCTGCGGCTGATGTCACGGGCCTGCGGATCATCCTCGCTGACGACGACTCGGCACGCGCTGATGCGGTTGCTCAGGAGCTGCGGGCTCACGGCGCGCAGGTCGTGGTGACCGATTTGGAGCCTTCCGCGGCCCACTTCGGGCGTTTGCGGCAGCTGGATCCGATGGTCCTGGTGATCGGAGACAATCAGCTCCAAGGCGCCGGCTACCATCTGGTCAAGATGATGCGCGAGCATCGTCGACTGCGCTGGGCATCGCTATTAGTCGTGCACTGGGACGAGCTCTGGTCCGAAGAGCGTGGTGTCCCCAACACATCCGTGTTGCTCAATCGCCTGGCTGGGCTGGCGGAGCCGGAGCGGCTGATCTCTACGCGTTTGGCGACCGAGGAAGCCTTCGACACCCGACTGGAAGCCCTCGGGCCCGCGCGCTTGGTACGGGCGCTGACCACAGAGCAGGCTTTGCGTGTTACCGTGCGGAATCCTCGGTACTACGTGCAGGTGTCGATCGCCCAGAACCTGATCGC
>JACKEB010000009.1 GCA_020633205.1 Polyangiaceae bacterium | reverse complement strand
GCGGGCAAGGTGCGGCCCTTACGCCGCGATCTGGGCTGGGTGCCGGGCGGTTGGACCATTTGGCTGTTCGCTGAGCACTACGCCGGCACATTCTCGACTTGAGCTCGGCTCATCACCGCTGCCGGCGCCTCACCCCGTCGCCTCGAGGACCGCATCCCTAAACACGGTGAAACTGTGTGAGACGCAACGCTGCGGTTTCAACTTGGCCCCGATCACACGCGCGGCCTCGATCTTGCGCAGCCCGCCTTCGAAGTAGCCATGTTTCCCGAGCACGCGCTCGAAGGCTTCCCAAGTGCCGCCCGAGATCGCATCTGAGTCGCGAAACCCGGACTTGCGTGGCACGCTGTCCGGCACGTCAGGATAGGCAGCGCGCACGCCATCCCAGTCGCCGAAGTACCAAGCCTCGAGTTCCTCGATGGCAATGCGGTTGACGAGTTGCCACACCCCGCGCTTCGGCCGAGATCGGGTCGAGAGCCCGGCCAAAGCGGCTATATCCTCGAGGTGCTGCTTCAGTCTCCGGCAATCGTCCTCGTCGCGATCGACCACGACGACGATACGCCAGTCCTCGGGCCACTTCGAGTAGCCGCGAAGACGTGCGGGGAGCTTGCCGAGCAGGTCGCTCTTGCCCTGGAATGGGTGGATCTCGAACGTCCGGTCTTGCGGCAGGAGGCGCGGCAGCAGCGCGCGGAGGAACGCTTCCATCGACGGCTCCTCGACCAGCACTACGAGATGCTGGGCGCTCACTTCTTGCCGTCCCGGAGCGGCCTGGTGGGAGCCCCCTGATTCACCAGTGGATCGCCGACGCCGAGGTGTCCCTCCATCCAGAGGTGACCCAAAAGGGCTCCCTCCCCAATCAACTCGGGCATGCCCTGGATGTCGGAGACGCGCCGGGTCTGCGTGAAGCCCTGGTCATTTCGCCAGAGCACCCTGACCTCGTCGGGGCGTAGTGCATTCAGGAAGAACGGGGAGTGGGTAGTGGCCAACAATTGGGTGCGCTCGGTCGCCGCACGGCACTCCTCGGCAAGCTCGGGCAGGAGGCGCGGGTGCAGGAAGTTCTCCGGCTCTTCGATTCCGATGAACGGGGGCGGGCTCGGATCGTGCAGCATCACGAGGTACGCCAGCATCTTGAGCGTTCCGTCCGAGGCGAACTTGGCCAGCACCGGATGCGTAAACGGCGCATCCTTGATCTGCAGCAACAATCGTCCATCCGCCATCGTCTCAGCGAGCACGCGCTCGATGCGCGGCACCCGCGTCTTGAGCACATCGAAGACCTGTTCAAGGCGTACGGGGTGCTGCTCACCGAGGTACTGGATGACGTTGGCGAGGTTGTCGCCACTGCGACTGAGGCGCTCCTGCGGGCCTGCTTCGGGCTGCCCGCGAGCGCTGTCGGCCGAGAGGTAGGAGACGTGCCAGCCGGTGATGAAGTCGCGCAGCGCGGCGACGCGCGGGTGCTGTTCGAACTGGCCGAGCGCGTTGACCGCGAGCAGATCCGCGCTCTTCAGCGGAAAATCGACGCGCTGATCCTGCTGATCGGGCAGATCACCGCTGATCGCCTTGCCCTGCCCGCTCTTGTAGTCGAGGAATTTGAATGGCTGACCATGGGCGCCGCGCTTCCAGCGCAACCACTCCTCGACGACGACCGGGCCTTTGGCCGTCTCGTCGACGGCCAGGTGGTAGGTGATCAGCGGGTAGCTTGGCTCGCGGTACTTGATCTCTATGGAGACGGGCCCGTCGGAACCGCGAGAACGCAGTTCCTTCGTCCGTCCGCGTTTGTCCCAGGCACGCCGCAGCCCCGATTCGAAGCACTCGGCCAAGAACGCGAATACGTCGAAGACGGTCGACTTGCCGCTGCCGTTGGGACCGAGCAACACGGTAAGCGGCTTCAGGTCTTTGAACTCGACGTCGCGCAGGGCGCGGAATCTCTGGACCTTGAGGTACTCGATGCGGGGTGGGCCCGTTGCCTTCTTCGTGGTCATGCGTATTCCGCGAGGATGCGTTCGGCGGCGGGGATTCGGAGCTTGCCTGAGATCAACAGCGGAAGGAAGGGGTCGCGAAGAAACGTGAGCTTGCCCGACTCGGCCCGGCATGTCGCAATCCGTCCGGCTCCAAAGCTGGAAAGGTCCGACGACCCGCTCTTGGATGCCAGGGACCGGCCAGGTCAGCGACATCCCGCACAGCAACCCGGTCGACAGCCGTCCAGTCCCATGACCGATGCCTCGACATGAGGCAGGAGCTCACCCCGGAGTTCAGCCGAGCCCCTGCACCTCAGGACAGCGCGAACGCGGCGATGGCGTCGACCAGTGCCCCGACT
>JACKEB010000008.1 GCA_020633205.1 Polyangiaceae bacterium | reverse complement strand
GCTCCCAGAGCCCGAGGTTGCGGGTGGCTGAGGGGGCGTCGGCGGGGCGGAGGAGGCGGAAGGGACGCGGGGTGGTGGTCGCGGTGTCAGGGGCGATCGCGGCGATCTCGGTGAGGATCGGGCCGTACGCTGCGTCGAGGTCGAAGGTGAGCGAGACCTGGGTAGAGGCCAGGTGGCAGGGGAAGGTGGCGGGAAGGCCGATTTGGAGGTCGGCCGCAAACGCGACCCGGATCAGGTAGGTCACTTACAATAACTCACGGACAAGCGATGTTGCTGAACCGCGCATGCCGAGCGGCCATTTTCTACCTATGCGCGAGTCGAAACACGGGAACAATGGACAGTATGTTCCCGGTTACACTTGTCGCCGATGCAGCCCAGATGCAACCAGCCTTTATCGATGCCAGAGGGCGCGCGAGGACCTCGCTGTAACCTGCAGCCGACAGAGTTCCCTTCCAGTTTCCATCCAGAAAGACAGGCTGGGTCCATATTCTGATGCCAACGTAGCTCTGATCGTATTGCACCCCGGGGGAACCCGCCACATAGTATTCGTACCCGGAAGCCGGCGTCATGAACGAACTGAATACGAAAGGCCCATCGCCCAAGTAGTACTTCTGACAACGAAGTCCTATAGAGACACCTGCCGAATCTCCCCCGAGCGAGAAGGCAAACAACGTGCTTGTACTATAAGGGTATCTCAGTATCCGCGCTACTACGCCCACTTGTCCTGCAGCTGTAGTGATCACGTTTGGCACCGCTAGGGGCGTGCCCCACGCAGACATACATCTCGGGTTTGTGGTGTCGCCAACTATGAATCCCTGGCTCCACAGCTCTTTCGCGGCCAACGCGCCATCGAGCAGATAGTGCTCCGCGGTCCACGGACTACTGTTTGTCAGTGTACCACCCCGAAAGGTAAGATCCACGGTCATTCCAGATCGCTTTCCCGAGTAGGACCAGGGAACGCTGAAAGGAAAGACCACATCGGTGGCCCACGGATGCGGGACCGAGGTGCGAGGCCCAACGGAGTGATCAGGCCAACTAACCGATGCGCTGAAGACTCGCGTCACGTTGGACGCCAAGTTCAGAGAAAAGGCCTGCGCACTTTGGTCACGCTCTCCCATGACGAGCTGCACGTTCGCCCAGCTGCGCCCGGCAAACCATGCGCTGCTTGCGTCCCGATGGCCGTCTCGTCGACACGCCAACTCGAGCACTTGCATCGGCGTGAGTACATCAGAATCCAGCAACTGGAACCGCATTTCAGGGTACCTTCCAAGGTCTTGAACACCGTGCGACGCCTCCTGCGTCAACAAACCTGGTGGGATCGTCGTGTAGTTTTGCGCCTTGAGCGAAACGCACAGCGCCAGAAGCACTGTCCAAGATGTCACAATGGTCATCATCATTGAGCACTCTAGAGGTGAGTCATGGAGACCCAACACGTTCCTGTGAACTGTGAGCCAGATGCTGGGTACGGCACGAGGTTGCCCGCCGCCATTTCATCGTCGATACTAAACTGCAAGCGCAAGTAGGGGTTGGTCGGGGGCGTGGTAGGGTACGGGTACAGGAACTCGTACAGCCCCGGGCCAAATATGTGGTTAGCTGTAGAAGGACCCACAAGTGATGCTATGTGGTTCCAGCCCACTAGTGCGTCAGGTGCGAAACTGTCGAACAGATCGATCGCAAGCTCTTCGGAGGATGACGCAGTGAGAGTAGCCGACTCAACGAGAATGCTGAGCACTAGGTGATTAGCGTGTTCAGGCGATGTCCCCGCCCTCGATTCGAACCAGTCCGAGGAATTGGACAACCGCGTGAACTGGCCCAAGCCAACAACACGCGACTCGGCTAGGATACCTGCGGCAATGCGCTTGGCCTGAATCGTCATTTCGAACACTCACAAGAGAGATGCCGTGAGGTCGCAAGAAACGACGCCGAAATCGTTCGCGGCCAGCGCGGCCCCATACGATGTTATCAGAAATGTCACTCGGACCCACGCCATGGTTACTTTGTTCGAAAAGGACAAACTAATCGTCTGGCCCACAGTATCGATTGCGTGTTGTTGGCCGCTTCCGGGAAAGGACGATCGAGAGCTAGGGTCTACCTCAAACCAATTCGACCGGTCGTTGCTCTGTTCCAGGACCACCTCGACGCCGAGCGAGCCGCTGCCAGCGGCAGCAAAAGACGTCGCGTGAAGTGTCACGCTCAGCGCCACACTGTTCGCCCCCACCATGCTGACGTGCTGGGTTGAGTTCAACTCGCTCGTGCCCGCGCTGTTCAGGGACCTCGGGGGAGTACCCCAGCCCGTTTGAGTCGCGGTCAATCCCCGAAAGATGACCGACATGTGGTCGGCCACCTTCACCGTCGTTGTCGCCATCGAGTACTCCTTTCCAAACTCGCGGCGCCACACTTCGCGGCGCCACACTTCGCGGCGCCACACTTCGCGGCGCCACACTTCGCGGCGCCACACTTCAGACACATTGAAGCTAGATTCGCCAAGCAGTCCCGTCAAGCCCCTCCGATCGGGAAACTCGACGTGCATTCACACTCAGGAGTTATCCTTACCCAAAAACTCCCGGCCCAACGGCAGGCGCAGGCACGAGCACTCGGTTCATAGCGAGCCTCCTCGCGCACTCACACCCACACCCCCCTACCGAATCCCCGCCAACTCCTGCAGCTGGCGCCAATTCCGCAGCCGATCCCGCTCCCCCGCCAGCAACGCCTCGCTCGGCTTCCCCTCCGCATCGAAGTGCTTGGCAAACCGCCCCTCCGACCGCGCGAAGTCCACGAACGTCGTCGCCGCGCCGCTCTTCCTGTCGAACAACCAATCGTCGTTCATCGCCGGGTTCCCGCGCAGGGACAGCCGCTCGGCGATCGACTCGCCCTTGCGTGGATCGTGCACGAACAGCGGGAATGCGCGGGTGTCCACCGCGAGCCGCGCCTGCGCGCCCGACATGTCGTCGGCGACACCGTGTTCCGGTTGGCAGGTGGTGAACACGTTGATGACCGCCGGGCCGGGGTACTCATTGGCGTCGAGGATCGCGCGGTAGAAGTGGTTCATATGCGCGGCGGTGGTCTGCGCGACGTACACATCCGGGTGCATCAGGCAGAGCTGGCCGAGCTCCTTGCGGCGTTCGACCTTGCCGGGGCGGGCCTTGCCGTGGGTCGACATCTTGGTGTTCTGGCCGAGGAATGTTGCCGTCGAGGCTTGGCCGCCGGTGTTGCTGTAGACCTGGGTGTCGAGCACCAGGACATTGATGTCGAGGCCGGAGGCGAGCATGCGCGACAGCGACTGGAAGCCGATGTCGAGCATCGCGCCGTCGCCGCCGACCACCCACAGCTTCTTGTCGTGCCAGCCGCGCTGATCCCAGCGCAGCCGCACGCCGATCGCGTCGGCCGGGCCGTTCTCGAACAGCGAGTTGGTCCACGGGACGAGGAACGGGTTGTAGGGGTAGGTCGACGAGTACACCGTGTTGCAGCCGGTCGAGGCGACGATGCCGACGCTCTCCGGCCCGTGGACGAAGCCGGTCGCTGCCAGCATCATGCGCAGCGCGGTGGCCTCGCCGCAGCCCATGCACGACCCCGCACCGCCGACGTAGAGCATCGCCCGCTCGGCGAGCATCAGGTCGGACAGCAGGCGCTCGTTGATGAACTCGGGGGGCGTCTCGGGCAGCGCCCGGTAGAAGTCGATCGTGATGATGGGTCACGAGACACGAGATGGCCAGACCACCCCCCCCAACTGAT
>JACKEB010000007.1 GCA_020633205.1 Polyangiaceae bacterium | reverse complement strand
CTTGAGGAGAGCGTCGAGACCGTGTCGCACATAGCCGAGCAAGTGCTTGCGTCCGGTTGCGTATACCTTTGTGCGTGGGGTCCCGGATGCGAGCGTGTTCACGACATCTTCGACGAGATCCTCGTTGGCAAGGATCCGGACCCCGCGGACGACTCCGTCGTGATGACGACATGGCACGCGGACGAGTCGCTTGAGGACGCGCTCTGGTTCTTCTTGCGCAGCACCTCTCCCGATGAGCGCTACGAGGATTCGTGCCGATCGAGTGTCGTCATCGTTCTTGGCGGCGCTGCCGACCACGCCGTCGTTGTGCGACACGCGTTGGCGCAACCGACAGACTTCGCTCGGAGGGTGGAGGATGCCGGCGGCTAGAATGCCACCCAACCAGCCGATGCAGCCGACGGCGCTTCGCGCCGCGGCTGATCGCCATGGACGTTGGACAGACGCCGCGTGAACACCCACGACGCAAAGCACGAGTTCGTCAGCTTCGTGGGTGCGCGAGGCGCAAAGGTAGCCTCGATGACTCCGGGCTCCGCCGTTGAGGCGATGGTGTCGTTCTATCGCGATGTCCGTGCGGAGGACTGCGACATGGAGTCCTCCGGCGACATGCTCCTGTTTCAATGGGGCACCTACGACTGGGGTGATGGTCCGAAGTTCGAGTTCGACATCACACGCCAGTTGTGCCGAAGCGGCGAGGACGAGGACATCTGGCAGCTCCACCTCACGTTCAGGCTCGAGCCGACCGACGATCTCCGCTCGCTGGGCGACGGCCACAAGTGGTGTCACTCGATCAGCGAACTCGACGAGTTCACGCAGTTCGTTCGTTCGACTCGCGCCTTCCAGCACGTTGAGACCAGGATCGACGAGAGCCCGGGTCTCGACTACGAGTGCGCAGGATGACATGCTGTCCAACAAGCCGCAGCAGCTGACCGCGCCTCGCGCGGCAGCTGAGCGGCACGACGTTAGCCAGCCTTGGTCGACGCAGCCGCATGGGCGCTTCACGATCCACGACGTCGTGCTAGCTAGGATGATGCGATGACCGACAACGTGCGCACACCGCCGCCCGGGTTCGATGACCTCCCCGTCGAGGGAGGTACCGGTCCGCCAGTGGGTGCTGAGTCTCCCCCACGGCGTGCGCTTCCTCCTGGCCCGACACCCCGACCTGTGCCGGGAGGTCCGCGGCATCTTCGCTCGCGCGATCCACTCCTTCTACATCCGGCGCGCCAAGGCGGCCGGCCGGCCCGACGGCCGCTGCGGGTCGGTGATCCAGGTGCAGCGGTTCGACTCGGCGATCCGGTTGGATGTCCATTTCCACGGGCTGTTCCTCGACGGGGTCTACACGGGAGTCGGCGCCCTGAGGCAACCACTGACCTTCCACGCTGCGCGCCACCTCGAGGACGGGGACGTCCGTTGGATGGTCCGCCACATCCGCTCGCTCGTCTTCGGCCACCTCCACCGCCGCGGCTTTCTCGACGAACATGCCGCCCTCAGCGACGAGTCCGGGGATGACCTCGACGAGATGGCGACCCACCACGCCGCGGCCGTGCAGGGGTTGATCCCCTTCGGCCGGCGCTCGGGGCAGACCGTGCTCCTGTTCGGCGATGCGGTCCCGGATCGCCGGCCGTGACCCGCGAAGAAGCTCTGTGCCGATCATGAAGGCTACTCACTGCACGCCGCGATCCGGGTCGGCGCGGGCAGGACGGTAACGGCGCGGCTGCTCAATGCGAGAGCCACACCCTAGGCACCGGTGCGTAGCCTGATCGGGTCGAGGATCGGTCCGTTCCGCACTCCGACCTGGCGGTACGCCGCCCGCTCCCACGACCGGGCCTGCCATCGTGAAGTACGTGCCCGGCTCGCGCCCGAACCTGGCGTACTCTGCGCCTCGGACCCAGATTCGTCGCTTGTCGCATCGAGCGCACGAAGCAACCCGGCATGCACCTCTCGCTCGACAGCTGCCGTCTGTTCGGCGATGACCCTCTCGGTCTCCGCGTAGTTCACTGTGCGACCGCCGCTGTTCGACCCCGCCACCGCCACCATGGTGTTCACCAGGCTCTGCATCGACTCGGCGAGTTGTTTGTGTTCAACTGGCACCTTCACGAGGACGTACTCTCGTGCGGCGCCCCTCCCAGGACGCTTGGTTTGCATCCTGCATCCGATAGGGAGGGGCGCACGTTTGTACAAGTACTTTTTACACAAATACTTGTGCTCGGATCGTCAGGATGGCACAAGCGCTGCCACCCCGGCGTCAGCCTTGCTCAATGTGGGGGAGCCACACCCGACGAGATGGTCGCTACCGAGTGCTCCGACCCTACTTTCCTCTTGTCGTAAACACCGCAGCGCCCTTGTCATCCACTACCTCGACAAAAGCTCGGTCTTTGACTGTTTCTGCACTCACAGCCTGACTAACCGCCTGCATCACGACGCGAAGAATCTGCGAGTCCCAGACGCCCATGTGACATCCGCGCGCTGATGATCCGATATTCACGTGATAATCGCTGCTTCTCCCAATGTTCGCTGCTACACCTTCCCGGTCCAAGTCGATATGAAATCCGGTTCGTCCATCAGCATCTCGCAGCGTGACCGAAACCTTTTGGTCCTGCACGACGCCGCGCATTCGCACAACCCCCTTTACGTCGGAGAATGTAATTGACGTCGGAGTAATAACACAACGCTCTCCATACCTCCCGCGCAGACTAACACTTTCTGTGTCGTTCAAAGTGGACCCTGCTCCTTGCGATACGTCAGAATGTGGGCTCAAGCAAGAGCCGCACAACAAGACGGAGCACGCGAGTTTGATGTGTGTCTTGTGCATGAGAAACTGGATAATCCGGAGCAACTATGGGTATCTTGGATTGGGCAGCGACAAGTACTCCCAGTCCATAGGATATACTCCTCCGGTGTTAAAGGCGCCCAACATAAATATTTCCACCAAGATACGTCTTACTAGCGTGCGCCCCGGTGGGCATCCTGACGTGACTCGCACTTCAATCAACAACTTCCAATTTGTACCCTTGCCTTTCGCGAATCTCTGCGGAAGAGAGGGGAAATCGGGAATGTCGAACGTCGTTTTTTCGCACTTACCCGTGTTCACGTTCCAGGCCCCCATCGTGGTGTTGGGGTTGCGATCTTGTTTTGCTTCGGGAGTATTGGCGGAGTCAAGCGGCACCCCGGCTTTCACGCCAATACTTGGCAGGTCTATATTGGAAGTCTCTATGTACTGTAGCTTGCAATTGAGGAATGGAAGTCCCTTACCTTTCGCTTCCAAGACTACCTTCCACTTGAATTTTGGTCCTACAGCCATCCCGCCGACGGCACGATTTTGCAGCATTACGGGCGTGTTAGCGATCCTAGCCATCAATTCTGGGGGCGTATTGGGTGACGCGTCTTGCTTGGGTGGTTTGCCAGTGCCATCAACTAGTTTCAAGGAAACGACTTCACAGCAACATCCTGTGGTGCGCGGTGGTGGACACTTCTTCGAAGTACTGGTGTTCGTCCCATTGCCAAAACCAGTATACGGCAGGCCCGGGAATCCGCCGCCAGACATCGAAGCCCCCGTCAAGCCTGACATCATTGCACCAAAGCCGGTAGTGCCCACGAACGAGTGACTAGGGCCCGCTGCCCCCAGCGCAGCA
The DNA here is from genome assembly GCA_020633205.1 of Polyangiaceae bacterium. Taxonomy (NCBI): domain Bacteria; kingdom Pseudomonadati; phylum Myxococcota; order Polyangiales; family Polyangiaceae; species Polyangiaceae bacterium. The sequence continues at coordinate 3,578 of JACKEB010000007.1, read as the reverse complement.
GTATCCCAAGTCTCTGAGTAGGCGTACTTATCTCCTGCTCCCCCCTTGCAAACGCCTGCGGTGCACGCACCACAACACGACGAAGCCCGGCCGGAGAATGTACCCCCAGCACTTGCCGAATCCCATACGGAAGAACCAGCTGCAACATCGGCTGAACCAAACTGAGCCTGCGGCCGTGCTTCCCCTGCACTCCGCCAACCTCCACCACGCGGAGGTTTCTCAACGCCTCCATCAGGCGTCTTCGGGCCTTCTATCACCGGCGGGAGCGTGTCGGTTGGCTTGCGATACCCTCCTCCACCCGGAGTAATCGGCCCTGGCCGGGTTGGCCCGCCTGTAGTTCGTCCGCCCCCGCCCCGGGGGGGGTCCCAGGAGTCTCAACACCTCGGGTACTCCCAAGGACCCCGGGGCGGGAACATTCCCCCAGTGTCATAGCCGGGGTACCCACACCCACCCGGGAAGCTACCGAACACGTCCACTCGTATGCTTCCCTCCTCTAGGTCTTCGTTCCGTCCGCGTCGTCGAAGAACACCGCCGGGAACAGCCGCAGTAACAGCCACTCGCCATCAGTGTCGCCGCCCACGACGCACTTCCAGCGAACGAGCTCATCGAGCCCGAACGGCGTGCCCGACGTCACCGATTGGATCAGAAGCTCGGAGAACTGAGCGGTTCCATCCGTGATCACGATGCTCACGCCGCTGATCACGCTTCCGTCACCCGTCGTCTCCGAGTCCTTCGTGTAGATCGTGAACGTCGCCTCGACGGAACTGCCACTGGCGGGGCTGGTGTCTACCTTCTCGATCCGGAAGATCAGGTTGTCGCCCTCGCGGGGGATCCACGGGCCGTAGATGCTGTCGCCCTTGAAGAAGCGAGTTCCGGGAAGATCCATGTCCATTTCTCCTCAGGCAACCGCCGTGTTGAACCAGGTAGGGTGAAGCATCCGGAAGATCACCCATCCCCCGGACCCCGTGTAGCGGAAGCGCACCATCTCCTTGATGCCGACAAACCGGCCACTCTTGTAGTTGGTGGATCCGATCGCAGAGAAGGCCGCGGTTGCGCTGAGCGCTGCGCCGGGGCCCGGGTCCTCGGTGTTCTTGTGGTAGACGTCCACTGTCAGGCTTCCCGACCCATCGTTGTCGATGGTCTCGAAGGTGAAGATGGCGTTGTCCGCTTCCCTCGGGAACCAAGGGCTGAAGATGATCGCGCCGTTGGGGAGGAACTGTCCGATGTACATTGCGCGATGCTCCGGGGCACGGGTGGTCTGGACCGAACTGGAGTCCGTGGCCCGCGCCGCGCGGGTTTCACCTCGGCTCCATCCCCAAGGCTGATCGAGAGGACGGGTTTCGCAGGGATTTCTGGTTTTTTCTTCGCAGCCGCGCAGCCAGCCGAGCACTGGCCTTGATGAGGAGTCGGCGCGCGACTCCAAGGCGAACTCCGAGTTCGTCGAAGTCGATCGCGCCGTGCTCGAGGAAGAACTCCAGGATTGCTCTCTGCAACCGGCAGCCGCGCATGCCGAGGAAGACCTCGCGAAGAGGCTCGGTTCCGAGGGCAACGGGTTCGACGGTTGCGGGAAGACCTTGCTCAGGGAGGGAGTCGGGTCAGCCAGGGCTGTTGCCAGCCCTGGCTTCCCACAGATCCGGACGTGCAGGATTCCCGCATCCGGCTCTTCGTGGCACGGTCTCACTGGTGACGAAGTTGCGAGTGGATGGCGACCGCGGGGGGCAGCGGATAGCGCGCACAGAAGGCGAGCCACCATTCCCATGGTCGGCGAGCGGAGGCGGAGCGGCGCATGAGCCACTTTCGCCACAGCTTGAGCAGTCCGCTCCGGAAGAGCCAGAGTGCCGCCGAGTTACCCGTGATCCCGTAGTACGCGCAGTGGCCCTTGACCTTGCGGCTCAGGGTCGCGTGCTGTTCTCGAACCGGCCGATGGCGATTCTGGCGACACCAGACCCCCACGGCGCTCAGGGCGCGGCGGAGGCGCTTGGCCGCCGTCTTCTGCTTCACGACCCAGTAGCCACGCAGCGAGCGCTGCCACAGGTGCGTGAAACCGAGAAAGTCGAAGCTCTCGGGACCCTCGGGGGCGCTGCCGTCACCGGGGCGCTCGAAGTTCAATTGCTTCGTCTTCTCGGGATGGAGCGTCAAGCCGTACTTCGCAAACCGCTGCGGCAGGACCGCATAGACCCGCTCCGCGTCGTCGCGGTACTCGAACACGATCACGAAGTCGTCGGCGTAACGGACGAGGTACGCTCGTCCGCGCAGACGCGACTTCACCATCGTCTCGAACCACACGTCGAGCACGGTGTGCAGGTACACGTTCGCGAGGATCGGTGAGATCACCCCACCCTGAGGCGTACCCGATTCCGGCTGCACAATGCTCCCGGCGTCCAGCACACCCGCATTCAGCCACTTGCCGATCAGGCGCGTCAGCACGCCGTCACGCATCCGCTGGCGCAGGATCTCCCGAAGATGGTGGTGCGCAAGCGTGCCGAAGCAGTCACGAATGTCTGCCTCCACCACGTAGCCACCCCCCAGCGACATCACTCCCTCTCGCAGCGTCCGCAGTGCATCGTGCGCTGAGCGGCCGGGCCGGAAGCCGAAACTGCACGGCAGGAAGTCCTGCTCGTACACCGCTTCCAGAACCATCACCACTGCGCGTTGCAGCACCTTGTCCTCGAACGTCGGGATGCCCAGTGGCCGCATCCGCCCATCACCTTTCGGAATATGGACGCGGCGGACCGCGGGAGCGCGGTACAAGCCCGACTTCGCGCGGTCGAGCAGCGATTGGAGGTTCGCCTCCAAGTCGCCCTCGTACTCCGCGGCGGTCACGCCGTCCACGCCAACCGCTCCGTCCTTGCGCGTGCGGCGGAACGCCTCACGGAGCAAGTCCAGGTCGATATGATGTGCCAGAGTGGTGAACACCCACTCCGGATGCTCCGTTGCCTTCCGTGCTACCCACTGCAATCCAGGGGAGATGAAGGTCGAGCTCTTCGTCTCGGTCATCGGTCCTCGCAGCAGTTCCGCACCACGGCTCGCCCTTCCCTCCGACGGGTCCCTGCGGTTTGGTTCCCCGCCCTCTTCGGTACTACGGCTCGCTCCGACTTCTCGACGCCCGTCCCACCTCGCTTCGTTTCCTTCGCTCGGTGGTACCTCGGTTGCACCCACTTGCTTCGCGGGGTCGGAGGATGCGCCTTCCCCGCCGGGCTTCGCATGCCGCGCCCGCCAGCGGCTCGTCTCCGAGGAGGCGTCGAGATCTCCCAGGTTCCTGGGGAGTCCGATAGCAGACGCGCTCCGCGCTCTGACCCCGACGAGGTCAGCGGCGCCATGTCCATGCAGCGCCGTCGATGTTGCCTTCCGTGTCTCTCACCACGTCGGCCCTCGCCACTACTTCGTTTTCGAGGCTCAATCACGCAGCTCATCTGCTCACTGTCTACGCTTCGCAGCCAGGGTCGCCCCTGCACCACGCAAGACTCGCTTCCGGCTGGTGGACCACCTTGGCCGGGCGGGGTTGGTCACCCGCGGGACTCCGAAGAAGGTTTCAGTTCACACATTCACCTCCACCAGGCTTCACCTGGCGCACGAGA
>JACKEB010000006.1 GCA_020633205.1 Polyangiaceae bacterium | reverse complement strand
TACAGGACTGCAGCGGTGACGGCCGCCAACGCGCAAGTCCCAATTGGCCTCCTGTTCATGTCCTACATTACACTTGACCTGCCTAGTTCTTGCTCGGCTTCCCTCGCTCGAGCATGTCCCCGTTGTTCGAGACGCGCGGGGCGGAACGCGGTCCTGTGTTTCGGCAACATCTCGTTCGCCTCTTCCGAGCCGACTCAGATTCGGCAGCTCACGCGCCTGGGAGGCTGGGCGGATTCAGCTGCGCATGGTCGAGCCAGGCTCGGGTGGCATCGAGGATCGGCTTGGAGTTCTCCCGGCGTAGGGCGAGCAGCTCTTCATCGGTGAGGGTACGCCGCTCGTCCTGAGCACGCAGCTTGCAGCTTCGCTTTCGCGCTCGACGCGGAACAGCGTGCCAATCCAGTCGAGCATGTCGTTGGCGGTGGCATCACCGCTCCGTTTCGCCTTCTCGAGCGCCCGAGGTGCCGATCCGTTCCGAGATCCCCTGGGGGACGGCCAGACAGAACGGAACGCGGAACGACCGGCGACTGGGCTTCCTTGCCCGTCTCGATGCAACGAGGTCTGACCGTGGGATTGCAACGCAACAAGTGTGGTCGCCGCAACTTGCCATGTGGAAGAAGCTTGCGGTCGCTACCAAGTCTCGACTCGTGCTAGCCTACCTAGGAGGACTATTGAGACCGGTGGGGAGAGAGACGATGGCACGCCAGATGGACAACGGTCGCAAGAACGGCACCCTTGAGGTGACGCCCGAGCTCACGGTGAAAGAACTCCTCGCCCGGATGGGCGAAGGAGCGAGTCTCGACCTCACAGAGCGCGGCGTGGTGCTCGCCCACGTGGAGCGTGCGAGCGAGGAGGTTCAGCCGTTCGACAGGGAGCAGGTACGCGCTGCCATTGACGAGATTGACCGGCTGCGCACTCGCATCGGCTCCGGTCTCACCCAAGAAGAGATCCTCGATTCCATCGCCGAGGGGCGAGCGTGAGTGCGGCCGATCCTCCGAGCCCAACGTTCTCGACGCCTCGATTGTCATCGGCTGGCTTCTTGGAGAAGCGGAAGTTGCTAGGCAAGCTCACGCCGTTCGCTCGCGGTTTGAATCAGGCGAAGTAGCGCTTGTCCCAAGCCTCTGGGCACTTGAAGTCGCGAACTCTCTCGTCGTGAACGAGCGCCGCCGCCGCATCGATGCCGAAACCGTCGAGGCAGGTTTCCGGATTCTCCGCGCCCTTCCTGTTCGCGTTGCGAGCACGAGCACGAGAACCGTACTCGATCATGTAGCTGTGCTGGCCAGAGACCAGCAGCTCACGAGCTACGACGCCCTCTACCTGCGCCTGGCAATCCAGAGGAACCTGCCACTCGCAACCGGCGACAAGAAGGGCCTGGTGCGAGCTGCGGAAGCACTTGGTGTTCCACTTCTTCTCCCGGCTTGATGAGCTGGATCGTCGACGGGCTGGGGACGCTAGCTCCGCTACTCCGCCTTCCCGACAAAGCGCAAGCGCTGGCTCATCCGTGCCGGACCCTCGATCTCGAGTTTGATCAGTCCTTGGACCGGCCCCCGTGCAGCGCTGGTGACCGTTAGCTCAGCCGTGAACTCGCGACCCGCAGCCGCAGGGAGCACCCGACACCGCGCCTCGGCGGCCCCGAACAGCAGCGTGGTACAGGCGACGCGCACGTGGGCATCTCCCTCGATCGAGATCGGGATGCGGCCGCTCGCGCCGTGCGCGGCCGGGAACGAACCCAACGAGATCATATCGCCTTGCGGCAGGTGTACCGGACTCGACACGGTGGTGATGATCTCGGCGGTCGTACTATCGCCGCAGCGGTCGCGGAACGTCACCCTGGTAGATTCTGGCCCGGGTGTTTCCCCGACATCGAATGCGCAGCACACCGTCAACGACCCGTCTGCTTGTCGGTTCGTTGAGACGAGCCGTGGCCGCTGTCCGTGCCCCGCGAACTCGTGTTCGAGGATCTCCACCGCGGTCCGATCCTCGCGCAGCAGGTGGAGGGTGGCCGTCACGGTGCTGCGCGGTTTGGATTCGCCAAGGTAGGCCGCACTCGGCTCCGCCCGGAGCGGAGTGAACCCAAAGGCGACGAACTCGGCGGTCACGGCACATGCACCACTCGGTGCGCGGAACTCGATCCGCTGCCGAATCGGACCGTCCTCCACGATCGTCAGCCAACCCTCGAGTACCGTGCCCGGTCCGAGGTCGAACGGGACGCGGGTTGGGATGGGCATCCGAAGCCCACCCGGTAGGGTCAGGCGTGCGGCGACACAGCCACACGGAGAGCGCACTTCAGCGATGCTCAGCGATGGCGTCCCGCCAGGAAACGAATAGCGATACTCGACGCGGCTGTGAGCTTTGTGGCGCCCGAGCTCGAACACCAGGTGCTCTGCGCCCGACGTGGCACGAATCACCCGTGGAGTGCGGTTGTGGGGTGCCCTAACAGGTTTCCGAGCTTGATCGCCATCGTGACACGACAAGAGAACGGTAGCTGCCGCTACGATGAATGTACGACGCAGCATCACTTGAGATAGGGGGCCAGGTGACGCAGACCCTCGTTCGTTCGCTCCCGTTCGAGTTCTTGGCTCCTGTCCGCGAGGTCTACCAGGCGTTGATCCTCTGCCGGACGCACGCGCATGACCTTGACGTTCCGTCCTCTGCCAAGCACGCTGATCACTTCGCCGTGCTCCTTTCGCTTTCTCGCCTCGCGCAGCTGCTTCTGGAACTCGAGCATGGCCGCTGGGCTCGCCGACGGGTCTGGCTGAGTGAACTCTTGGAAGTCGCCGGACTTGAGTTTCGCCTCGACGAGTTTCTCGACGATCGGCTGTTGGGCTTTGAGGACGTCCCGCATGTGCCATGCGTACTTGGCTGAAGCGGACTCCAGTGCTTTCCACACCGGTTCGGGTAGGTCGTTCTCCGTGACCTTGATCTGAATCCCGAGCGAAGCCGCCCCGGAGATAAGCGAGGAAAGAGCGTCACGCTGCGCTTTCGTAGGTTTTGCGCCTGGCGGTCGCGATCCCGCGAGATCTTGATTGGCCTGGAGTGCAGACCTTGCGGGAATCTTGTTCGCGAGGGCGCGCGTCTCAGAGATGGGGGCCTCGGGTTTTCGTTGCGCCGGGGCAGAAACTCCATCGCTCGATACCGGCGCAATTGGGTTACCTGCCGACTTCGGCCAAATCCAATACGCACCGGCGACAGCGATCGCCGAACAGGCGCCTAAGAGCAAGCCAAGTTTCGATCGACTCGACATCTATTCGTTCCAGAGGCAGATGCCACAGGCGAAATTGAAGGCAGCGATGATCCCCGTGGCGTCTCGGATATCGATCGACGTGGCGGCTTGGCCGCAGCCGTAGCTGGTCTCTGGGATCACCCACGAGCTTGACGTACCAGGGGCGATGTCAGCCCCGATCGGGATCCCGAGGATTTCTGGGCGGACAGTGTTGGCGGTGTAGTTCCAAACCTTGATCGTACCCTTGATTTTGCACGGGGTCCAACTGCAGTCCGCGGCGCGCACGCCCTTGACAGTCTGTGATGTCCAGAGCCACTCGACCTGTGGGTTGCCCCAACCTGCGGCGAGCGAGTTGTCATCGCAACCGTCATTGCACGCTTGGGCGGAAGACGCGGTGCTGAACAAGGTGGATGTGAGTACGGTCAAGATCGCCATGATGAGACGGCTTCGAAGGTTCATTGGTTCACCTATTTGGTATCCTGTCCAGGATCTGTAGAAGAGACTCCTTCGAGCCGTGAGGGGGGACGAGTGGGGACGAGTTTGCCACTTTTCCAGGGGGTCCAACCCAGCATATGGGTGACACTGTCCGGGCACATGGGTGACACTCGAGCGTGACCATGGGGAGCGCCGTGGGTCTCCTGGCCGGATGCCATGGACGCAGACCGATCCGATGACGGAGAGACAGAAGTTCGTGAAGCTGGTCCTGAAGGGCCAGGTGACGATGGTGAAAGCCTGCCGACAGTTCCGGGATCCGCCGGAAGACCGGCTACAAGATCCTGGCGAGGCACGCTGAGCGCGGCATGTCGGGCCTTGCCGACGCTCGCGAGCTCCGCGGAGCCACCCCAACCAGACATCTTCCGAGATCGAGGCCGCGGTGCTCCGGGTTCGGAAAGCGCACCCGACATGGGGTTCGAAGAAGATCCTGTGGACGCTGTTGCGCGAGCGCCCGGCTGAGAGCTGGCCGGCCTGGAGCACCGTCGATGCGATCCTGAGTCGAGCAGGTGTCGTAGTGCCGCGGGGTCGTCGGCGCCGCCGGCAGTCGACGGCGCCGCCCGTCGTCGAGGCCGCCGCGCCGAACGACGTGTGGTCGATGGACTACAAGGGTTGGTTCCGGGTTGGCGACGGCACGCGGTGTGATCCGCTGACCGTCAACGGCATGTGCACTCAGGCGTCGCTGGTCTGCCAGGCGATGGTTGCGCCCAAGTCGCCCGACGTGAAGCGTCGCCTTGAGCAGGCGTTCGTTGTGTTCGGGCTGCCACGCTTCATGCTCAGCGACGGCGGTCCGCCGTTCGGTTCCACTGGTCTGGGGCGCCTTTCGCGCCTTGGGGTGTGGCTGTTGCGCATCGGCGTCGTGCCGATCCTGATCGAGCCCGGCCGACCGGATCAGAATGGTCGCCACGAGCGGTTCCACGAGACCCTGAAGGCCGAGACCGCCACGCCGCCATGTGGCTCGATCCCGGCGCAACAGAAGGCCTTCAACCGCTTCCAGAGCATCTACAACGAAGAGCGTCCTCACGAGGCGCTCGCGATGAAGACCCCGGCCGAGGTCTACGAGCTGTCGCCTCGCCAGCTGCCGTCCGCGCCGGCCGATCACTGCTACCCCGAGGATTCGAGGCCCGTAGCGTCCGTCGCGACGGTGCCATCAAGTGGGGCGGCGGCCTGCCACTCTCTCGCCGATCGTCTCTGGGTCATCCACGCGATTCTGTGCCTGGCTCGTGGCCGGACCAGATGTAACTGTCCGGCCAACCACACCCGCCGCCACCGGCTTCCCAGTGTCGCCCGAGGTCGGCGATCCCAGCGCCTAGGTTGACTACGCGCCGGTCTCGTGAAGGCGAAAGCTCAGCGACCGCACGGCGGCTGCGATGGCGTCCTGCCCCTGCTTGTGTCGTTCGATCTCGTCGCCGACGGCCTTCCATCCCCTTGGGGTCAGCTCGCGGATGCGGGACTGCGGCGTGGTCGAGATTCGATGCAACACGTCGCGGAGGTAGAGCAGCGGGTTGATCCCGTGCTCCCGACACGACTGCGCCAGACTCATCATCACCGCCGCTGCCTTGGCGCCCTCTTCGGAGCCGAAGAACTGCCAGTTCTTCCTGCCGATGACCGTGGCACGCAATGCCCTCTCGCAGCCGTTGTTCGAGATCTCGCGGATGCGGCCGTCATCGAGAAAGCGGATCAGCGTCGCCCACTGATTCCGGGTGTAGACCACGCCCTTCATCAGCGGTCCGCCTGGGAGGCTGGGCGGATTCAGCTGCGCATGGTCGAGCCAGGCTCGGATGGCATCGAGGATCGACTTGGACTTCTCCCGGCGCAAGGCGAGCAGCTCTTCATCGGTGAGGTACGCCGCTCGTCCTGAGCACGCTGCTTCGCTTCGCGCTCGACGCGGAACAGCGTGCCAATCCAGTCGAGCATCTCGTTGGCGTTGGCATCACTGCCCGTTTCGCCTTCGAAGTAGCGACGCACGTGCGCCCAGCACCCGATCCGTGTGATCTCGCCCGGATCGAGCCCTGAGTAGCAATCGTGTCCGTCACACTGCAGTCGACCTCGGCGGTTGCCGATCACGGCTTTCGGCCCGTCGCGGTTGCGGGTGTCGGTGGCTTCGTAGAAGACGCCGGCGTATGGTCTCGCCAGGCCCAGACATGGACATCGCGACAGCCGGGCTGGTTGCCGTTGCGCTGCACGACGGTCGTGTCGTCGCTCTGAAGCACCGAGTTCTCGAGGCTCTCGAGCACGTCGGCGACGTGGGCGTCGTAGACCGGCTCGAGCAGTTCCGCATCAGCACCGAGCTGCACATCACGCCCTGCGACAGCGACAGGCCCTCGGCCTGTACTCTTCTCCAGCCGCGCGTAGGGCTATGGTTGCAGAAGCGCTCGAAGATGATCTGCGCGAGGAAGCCGGCCAAGGATGCTCTTCTCGATCACACGGCGGACCGTCGGCTACGATCACGTTGCCCTGGCAGGACCGGCACGCGTGCTTCGCCCGCTCGAACACGTGCACGTAGGTGATCTCGATGCGCTCGAGCTCTGACGGGTCTCGACACCGGAATTGGACGCGCACTTCACCGCAGTCCGGGCACGGCAATTGGTCGGCATCGACCGCGCAAGTTGTCGTCCGGCGGGGTAGGTGATCGGGGAAATCCTTCCGCCGCTTGTTGGCCGTCCGTGTGAGCCGGGACCTCGACGGTCTTGGCTGCCTTCTTGGCGGCTTCCAGGTCCTCGCGCAGTTCGTCGAACTCGGCGAAGGGCAACAACGTCCCTGGTGCATGGCGCGACTTCTCGGAGCTGCGCCTGTGGACCATGCGGACGAGCTCGGCAATCCGCTGGTCCTGCAGCGCGATCTTCTCGAGCAACATGGGCACGAGTTCACGCAGCCCCGCCTCGTCGATCTGCTCGAGGTCGATCCTCGTCGTCTTTGGGTCCACCACCACCGCGCCGACCTATACGGACCGTGCGAAGTGGCGTCGGAACTTCGCTTTCTTCGCGTCGATTCCTTCGAGCAACATCATCAGTCGGGCGCGATCGATCTCGACGTGCGTGTCGTCGTCGCGGCTCGAAATGCCACGCATCGAACCGGCCGCTCTCGAGGCGCTTGGCAAGCATCCAGAATCCGTTGCCGTCCCACAGCAGCAACTTCACACGATCGCGTCGGCGATTGAAGAAGACGAACACGTCGCCGGCGTACGGATCGCAGCTGAGCGAGTGCTCCACGAGCGCGCACAGACCATCGAACTGCTTGCGCATGTCGGTGACGGCACAGCAGAGGAACACGCGCACCTGAGCCGGCAGGCTCAGCACGTCGTACGCTCGGACAGCAGTCGCTCCACGAGGCGGTCGGCGATGCGGCCTCGCGCCTCGACGACCAAGCCATCGACATGTCGCAGCACCAACTCTGGACTGGCGCTCTCCGCGACATCGGACGGGCTCAGTTCGACGACGCCCAGGTCGACGAACTCGGGCTCAGCCTGCTCCTTCCTCAGTCGGTGCGACCACCAAGCCAGCGTGCCCACGGGGATGCCGGAGCGAACGGAGAGGTCACGGAGGGTCAGGCCTTGCGCCTCGCGACGCGACAGCCAGTGTTCGATCTCGCGGCGTCGCTGCGTGCGTTTCGACATCCGCGCGAGTCTGCCGGCGGATCGCGAACTCCCCAGATGGGGTTGCCAGGACAGTTACGACCAGATGGTCGCTATCGTGTGGTTACAATTGGGCCACGTCCCGGAGGTTGCGGCCTGCTTGTGTGGGTATCCAATGTAAACAGATGTGTCCTGTATCTTGCTCGAGAACGATGGTCGAGCCTGAACAACGGTCACAGGCCACTCAAGGTCTATCTCGAGCTTGGCCTCCCCCCTGTTGGTGATCGACACCCTCTTGGTCTCGAGAGCATCATCAAACCATGGCATGTTCGCCCAACCGTCGGACTGCGGTCAGGGTCGCCGCATGATCAGCTGCTCAATAGCAGATCCACACCCACCCCATCTGGGAAGTTCGCGATCCGCCGGCAGGCTCGCGCAGATGTCGAAACGCATGCAGCGACGCCGCGAGATCGCTCATCTGGGCGGCGTCCGTAGGTGCGAGCCCTGGATTCGAAATGGGTGCACGGGTCAGTTACGCCAGACTCCACTACCGAAACCCCCGACTTCTAGCGCATGTCCACGTCGATACCAGATGAATGTGGGCAAAGAGTATCGAGCTAGTCCCCACCACAGCGCATCTCGAACGCGAACAAACTTCAACCAGGAGAACTCGTTATGTGCCCCGGCCTTGCTTCCTGCTGGCGTGACAAAGAACACGTGCATACGAGCTAGCTTACCTGGTTTTTCCCTCTCCCGCGCGAGTTTCCGCAGTGCGTCGATGCAATGCTCGCAATCGAATGTGCCAACGATGAAGATGGCCTCGTCGATAGGAGATCGGACAACACCAGCGATGTCTAGCAGAACCTGCTCGGTGTCTGGCTTGACACCCCATCTCTCCGCTACCAGCCAGGGAAGTGCAGCAGATAGTGCTACTAGTGCCATGGCCATAAATCGATCTCTACGCAATCCTGACACTCTGTCGCCGTTTAAACCATACTCGATCAGGCAGATGAAGGATCCGCCGGCGAGCGTAACGAGTGCGACAATTGTTAGCCAATCCGGTATGATAGGTGAACCAAAGCACCCGCAGTGCCCGACCCCTGTAGCCAAGCTAACCACGTGGAAACACAACAACAATAGGCAAGTTCCCAAAGTGCACTTATAGACCGCCGGGATCCAGTAGAACACGAGCATGGCCATGGCCAGCACCGACTCAATAGAGCTGACCGCGTTGACCAATATAAGCCTGTATTGTATTGGCAACATGGTCCATTTGATTGCGTGAACAGCATGATATGGCTCAATAGCTTTCAAGATCGCGGAGGCAAGCATAATAGATGACGCAAGAACACCGCAGAGCCGATAAATGATTGTGCCTCTTAGTGATTTCACGGGTTGCGCCACTACTTTCCGGTGATTCTTCCATCATATATATGAACCGAGTTGGAGGCAGGCAAACCGTCGACTCGTAGATGGACCTTGATTGGCCACATGCGAACGAGGTTGTTCTTGACGACAACTGTGAACTTGCCCGCTGCCGCTTGGTCGATTTGGATAGCCCCAACTGCAAGTTCTTCGCAGGTTGCTCGGATGCGCCCTAAGGAATGTGCATCAATGCCAACAATGCTGAATTCGATCGCCTCATTTGTATTGGCGAAAGCAACCCCGGGGGACACACTCCATGTCGTCGATACATGTATGGAGCAACTGACGTCAATTGCACCAAGGTTGGTGTGAACAACATATGAACAGGGTAGTCGGCCACCACTGTGGGCCACCACGCGAGACGCCAGTTCGATCTCGCGCGGGGATAAGCGCCTGACGCGTACGGGGGCCCCGGCGATCGTTGGCACGCGCAAGAGTTCCAATGGTGGTCCATGTGACGACAATACAAACTGCACATTTGTGTGCTCGCCGACCGCCATCTGTGTGGGATTGTTGAGGCACCGGAAGGTGAGCATTTCGCAGGATTTGATCTTCCATCTGAACTTGTGCAATAGCTCTAGGCGGCTGAACAGCGCAGCCTCGTATACATGCGTTCCTGACTTTGCTTGGACTCTTACTCGAAACTCGGCCGAATTGCCTGGCTCAAGAAAAAATGGCAGTGCGTGTCGCCTCCCGTGTTTATCCGCGAGAACGGCATCCATACATCCACAAGAAACTCGGATAGAGTGAATCTCAGCGGGCGACAGTCCATTATTGGTGATATCGCCCGTCAGATCCACTGTGGACCCTCGGGGCGACATGACCTCAGCCAGCCTCTGGCGTCCCAGGATCCGGTTCTCGACGCGATCCGTGCAGGACTGTGATAACAGAGTGGCTAAGACAATCACCGACCATTTACCGAACTTGTGCACCGGGAGCACGGTTGAAGGTGTATCCAGATGGATGTGGCGGGATCAGTTCGGGGAGTATTCGCATTGGCTGCACGACCACGAAATCGACGCACTCGCAGGACCTACATCGCAGTTGGCTCCTGGGTCACTGGTGTACACATAGACTCCCCACGAGGACTGACACGGCGTGATCTCTCCGTTGAAGTCGAGAGGGTCGCTCGTGCTACCCGATGGGAGTTTGGTCTTGGTGCCACACGTGACCGTTCCCGAATCCCACTTCCGAGTGCGGTACCACACGTCACCCGAGCAAGCATTAGTGATCGTGATCGTCCCGGTCAGCGTACATCCGGGGTTGTTGCAGCCGCCACCTCCGGCGCGCACAGTGCATCCATTGCCGCCGACCGTGAAGCCATTCGTGGTGATTGTAACGCAGGAAGAGTTGTTGGTTGTCGGACCACTAGGGAGGCAGCCGAGACAGGTGTCTCGGAGACTAGGTGTTGTACCGCTAGCGAAGGCAATAGCAAAAAGGAGGGACGTGACCTTTAACATTGTATATTCGTTGGTCTTGGGTATTGGATCTTGGTGATCGAGCACGATGCTCGATCAAGCTCTTGGGGAAATGCTAGAGGAGACCAATTAGGTCTACTGTTTGCGATTGGACTCATACATTCCTATGTAAGTGTCGGTTATGGTGCGCAGAAGCCTGCGAGTTCGTGCGCAACCATGGATAGCTTCGTCATACTTGGGATCTTGACCTTCCTTTATTTCAATAACCTTTACTCGGTTCTGGCCCGTCGCCTTGTCGAAACTGTACTCCGCGCGTATGAAATTCGGGGTGCGCTGGATCCATGGTCGACGGTCGACAATGCCTCTGCGGATTTCGTCGGGACTTGGAGCAGGGTAGTCAGATTGATTGTATACTGAGAAATCCCCCGATTTCATTCGTTTATCAGCTATAGCGCAACCAACGTTGTGCTTGTCTCGCATGTATCCAGAGTAGGACTCGTAGGTTTCTCGCCAATCCCGCTCGAAGGATCTCCAATCCTCGATGGCAGGTAGTTCCATCTGGTCCGGCAAAAAGTACCCCTTCGCCGAGATGAACTTGATGAACGCCAATGCCTGATCATCCGCGGCGACGAAGGGCCTCGTGTGGCTCTTGCTCTGCGCTTTTGGGTCATCCAACTCTTGACGCTGATCTAGTTGGGGGCGCACCACTGCAGGGTCTGAGCGCGGGCGCGTCGTTACGCGGTGCTGCAGCGGGTCAGGATTCTCGATAGCCCGATTGGGTGTAGTAGACGACGTGGCGATCATTATCGCACTCCAGAGCAATAATAGGCTGATAGCTATGGCGGCGAAGTACTTGCGCATGGGCTGTGGCTGGTGAGGAACTTGCGTAGCATACAGAACCGGACACGATCAGAGAACTAGCGAGGAGTGAGTGGCGCGCAGGGCGTCGTTATTCGACCCTGCTCCAGGGCTCCACCGGTTGAGGGGGGGGGGGGGGGGCGAGTTTGCCCACTTTTTCAGGG
>JACKEB010000005.1 GCA_020633205.1 Polyangiaceae bacterium | reverse complement strand
GCGGCGCCGGCGCGGCCGGTCAGCGACCTGGCGCTGACGCCGACGATCGTGTGTCGCGCGCTCGTCGATCGCGACGGCCGGGTCCGCGAGGTCAGCGTCTACCGGTCGCGGCTCGAGCTGGCCGCGTTCGAGGCGGCGGCGGTGGACGCGGTGCGGGGGTGGCGGTTCGCGCCGGCGCGCCAGGGCGGCGCGCCGGTGGCGGCGTGGGTCAACCTGCCGGTCAGCTTCGCCGGCACCACGGCGACCGCGCGGGTCCGCATCAAGGGCAGCGACACGATCGGCGGCGCCCTCGGCCCGGCGCTGGCGCAGGCGTTCATGGCGCGCCGGCCCGACGTCGAGGTCACCGTCGAGGCCCTGGGCTCGGCGACCGCGTTCGTCGGCCTGCTCGACGGCACCGCCGACCTCGGCGCGGCGTCGCGCCCGGTCAAGCCGGCCGAGCTCGACGACGCCGCGCGGCTCGGCGTCCGCTTCGACGAGCTCGTGCTCGGCTACGACGGCCTCGCGCTCGTCGTCCACCCCGACAACCCGATCGCGGCGCTGACGATCGACGAGGCGTCGCGGCTGTTCCGCGGCGAGATCACGCGCTGGTCCGAGCTCGGCGGCCCCGACCGCCCGGTCCACCTGCTGAGCCGGCCCGGCTACTCCGGCACCCACGACTTCTTCGTCGACAAGGTGGTGCGGCGCGGCGATGGCCACGACCCGGCGACGATCGACGCCGGCGCCCGCGAGATCGAGCACAGCGACGCGCTGGTCGCCGCGGTCGCCGCCGACCCCGACGCGATCGGCTACGTCGGGCTGGGCTGGGTGGACGCCGGCGTCCGCGCCGTCGCGATCTCGCCCGGCGCGGGCGCGGCGGCGATCGCCCCCTCGGCGGCGACCGTCCGCGACGGCCGTTACCCGATCTACCGCGCGCTCCTGATCTACAGCGCCGGCGCGCCGCGCGGCGCCGTCGCCGACTTCCTGCGGTTCGCGCTGTCGCCGGCCGGTCAGGAGCTGGTCGCCGCCAGCGGCTTCGTCCCCGGCGACACCCCGGCCGAGGTCCTGGCCGCGCTGGCCGCCGACGATCCCGGCGACGCGGCGGCGCGCGGCGAGCTGGTGG
>JACKEB010000004.1 GCA_020633205.1 Polyangiaceae bacterium | reverse complement strand
GGCGCTGGCCCTGCGCGACGCCCTGGCCGCGGACGCCGACGGCGACGCGGCCCTGCAGCTCGAGCGCGCGGGGAGCCAGGCGCGGATCGGCGAGCTCCTCGAGGGGCGAGGCGACCTCGACGGCGCGCGCGCCGCGTACCTCGCGATGCAGGCGCTGGTCGACGGCGTCCTGAGCCACGCGCCCGAGGACGCCAGCGCGGCGACGATGAAGGTGCAGGCCCTGGCGCGCCTCGGCGATCTCGCGGCGAGGCGCGGCGACGCCCGCGGCGCGATCGCGACCTACGAGACCGCGCTGACCGCCGCCGAGGCGCTGGCGGCGCGCTTCCCCGACGACGCGTCGCGCCAGCGCCTGGTCACGTTGATCCAGGATCGGGTCGGCGAGGCGCGGGCCGCCCAGGGGGACCACGCCGGCGCGCTGACCGCGTACCGCGCCAGCCTCGCGGTGGCGCAGCGCCTCGCCGAGCGCGACCCCAGCAACCTCGGCTGGCAGCGCGACCTGTCGATCGGCCACGTCGCGGTCGCCGACGAGCTGCGCGAGGTCGGCGACGTCGCCGGCGCGACCGCCTCCTACGAGGCCGCGCGCGCGATCCGCGAGCGCCTGGCCGCGCTCGACCCCAGCAACGCGGAGTGGACCAGCGATCTGTCGATCGTGATCGAGCGCCTCGCCGACCTGCAGCTCGAGCACGGCGACACCGCCGCCGCCCTGGCGGGCTTCCGCCGCTGCCTGGCGCTGCGCGACGGCCTGGTCGCGCGCGATCCCGACGACCTCGCGCGCGCCGAGAACGCCTTCATCGCGCGGTACAAGGTCGGGACTGCCCTGCACGCGCGCGGCGACGTCGCCGGCGCCACCCGCGAGCTCCGCGCGGCGCTGGCCGCCGCCCAGACGCTGGCGGCCGCGCACCCCGACGAGCCGTCGCTCGCCGAAGACGTCGCGGAGCTCCGCGACGTCTTGACCACCTGCTGCGGCGGCCTGCCGTGACGGCAAGGCCGCGGGTGGGCCCCTGTCGGACCCCCGGTCCGCGAGGCCGATCTGCCGGCCCCGCTGACTGGCCTCGAGCCGGCGGATCAGGCACGATCGACGCGTGGTAGGCCTCCGCCTCCCGGGGCGCGCGACCGCGGTCGCGATCGCGGTCTTGTCGTTGCTCGCGATCGGGCTGGCACCGCGGGGCGCCGTCGCGTCGCCCGATCGCATCGCGGTCACCGACGTCTACGCCGAGCCCGGGCTCGGCGACGACGCCGGCGCGGTCACGCTGCTGGTCCGTGCCGCGCTCGATCGCCCGGAGCGCGCGGTCGTCCCGCTGGCGGAGCTGGCGACCGCCGCTGGCAGCGACGGCGAGCGGGTGGTGGTCGACCTCGATCGGATCCCCGAGGTCGCGACCGCGCTGGGCGCGCGCTGGGTGGTGGTCGGCGAGCTGGTGCGGGACGGCGCCGGCGTCCGGGCCGCGCTGATCGTGCTCGACCGCGCCGGCGACGTCACCGCCCGCGTCGAGGCCCGCGCGCCCGACGGCGCGCTCGTCGAGCTGGTCACGCCGCTGGTGGAGGGCATCGCGCAGGCCACCGGCGGGCTGCCCGCCAACCGCACCGCCACGGTCTCGGTGGGCCAGCTCCGGCGCTTCGTGCGCGCGATCCGGGCCTGGCGCGGTCACCGTGACGCCGACGCCGCCGCGGCGCTCGACGGCGCCGATCCGACGGTCGCGCTCAAGGTGCCCGCCACCGAGGAGGTGGCGCACGCCCTGTGGCAGGATCCCTCGCTGGGCGCCGACGCCCGCCTGATCGCCGTGCTGGCGGCCGGCACCCCGCGGGACGTCGTCGAGCTGGCGACCGGCTCGAGCGGGCGCGACCGCGCGGCCCGGGCGATGGCCCGGATGGCGCTCTCCGACGCGGGCGCCGCCGAGAAGGAGCTCGCCGGCGTGCCGCGCGGCGACGCCCGCGATCCCCGCGTCCTGCGTGCCCGCGCCGCGCTCGCCGCGATGCGCCGCGACGCCAGCGGTCGCGACGCCCT
>JACKEB010000003.1 GCA_020633205.1 Polyangiaceae bacterium | reverse complement strand
TCCATTCTCAGCGGCATCGAAGCTCAAACAGTATACAGTGCGGGCACTGCGTGAAAGCCTCTTTCTTAACGCCGAACCTGCTAATGCCGGAGACCACCGCGTTGGCGTCTTAAAGGTGCTGCGAGTCAATCCCTGCAGGGCGCCATCCTGTCTTCTGCCGGGCTGATACCGCCAAATGAGGCGGTGTTTGGGGGGGCGGTGCTTTGAAGTGTAGGGGCGCACCCCTCTCATAATCCATCAATTTCAACTGTTGTCAAATAGCCGGTGAATTTTGCGGGTTGCCGTTCTGCTTGGCGGTTGCGGCGCTCGGTGGCTTCCAGTTGACGGGCGTTGCGGGCCTGCTCCTGGTTCTGCAGTGCGGCGATCTCTACTTGTAGTTCGTGGGCCTTAGGAAAATCCGGTAGTGGTAGTTTCTGTTTTCGCCCTTCTGCCAACTGTTGGTAGAGGGCTTCGCGGGCCACCATATCCCTTTCCCTCAGTAGTTGGGTTTCGAGTTCCGCCAAGCGCTGAGTGTGGCGGGCTGTAGCCTCTGACCGGCTGAGGTTCTCCCGCCGGAGGCTGCGGAGCTGCTCCCGCAGGACTGGAATCCGGGGGTTGGGCTCGTAGACGAATACCTCTGCCTCTATTGAATCGAACAACTCGTGGAACACGGGTTCCAGCAGGAAGCCCGATTCAAAGCGGCGTTGTTCGGAAGTAACACCGTTTGCCGTCACCAGGAAGGGGCTGTCCGCCACTACATCCAGTTTTGCGACGATGTGTTTGCCCACCAAGCGCTGGAGGCTATCTACGCCGATGCCCACGAAGCGGTGTTCCCGGAAGAAGAATTGCCGTCCCGTGTGCGTAGGCTCCACCTCCTTGACCACCAATTCCGACAGGTCCAGCACCACCAGGCTATCCCCCTGCAGCAGGACTGCCCGTGCCGGCTTCGCCTCCAGGCAATAGCCTTTTCCCGACAACTCCAGGCTCCCCTTATGCGCCCGGTACCGCACCTCCAGCAAGTCCTCCGACCGCTGAAACTCCAGGTAGAGGTGCTGCATCGTGCCGAACAGGCGGTTGTAGGACGTCCAGAACCCATGCTCGAAGAGGGGGCGGAGGAAGAGCCCCAGCGAGAGGAACAAGCAGAACATCACGGCCTCCGCCCGGAGGTCGCCCGTGCGGATGCGGTACATCACGGCCTCCGCCCGGAGGTCGCCCGTGCGGATGCGGTAGCCCGGGTTGCCGGGGATCACAAAAGGGTTATTGGTGATAGGGTAGAGTAGGGGCACCCCTTGCAGCGTCATCATGTCCAGCATCAGGTGGGAGAAGTAGGCAAAGAAGAAGACCAGCGCCAGGCTGTTGGCGCCGGTGGCCATAGCGGCGGTTGATGGTGAGGGAAAGGGGTTTCAGGAGAGTGCCGATTAAGGACTTGGGGTGGTCGATGTCGGGGAGGAGGGAGGCGGTGATGGCTACGCTGGTTTGCAGGGGGGAGGCGAAGAGGTTGACGCCGGAGAGGGAGGAGCAGATGCCGGTGAAGACGAGGCCGCCGATGATGTGGTTGGGGGTTCTCATAGTTTTTTACTTTGGTTTTGCTCTTGTTGTCAGTTTTTCAAA
>JACKEB010000002.1 GCA_020633205.1 Polyangiaceae bacterium | reverse complement strand
CGAACGGTCCCTTCAGCTTAGAGTGCGCTCGTTCGCGTGTCAACATCGCTCGTTCCTCCTGGGCGCGGATCCACTCAGGGGGGATAGGGAAATGACGACCCGAGGAATTTCAAGCGCGGGGTGCGTGTTCCGAGGGTGAAGAAAACCAAACACCCCGGGTAGCGGCCCGGAGATGGGAACGGCACCCCGCGGATGGAACATATCGAGGATCGGAAGGGTGCGCTCGTGGAAGCGGGCGAAGAAATGGCGAAGCGGCTGGCAGTCGCGCTGCGTGGCACGGAGGGGGTCGACGTGCTGCTCGCCGCCGTGTCGGAGCTGCTCGACTACGCGGAGTCCGACTGGCGGGCGGACGTGACGGTGATCGAGGCCGAGTCCGAAGCGGTGACGGTGTCGCGCCGGGTCGTACATCGTCTGTTTGAGAGGAAGCTGCAGCGCCGATTGGATGACCTGGACGCGGAGTCGGCCCGTCGACCGGGGCGGTGTCCTGAATGCGAGGCCCCGACGACATCGAGGGGGCGTAAGGAGCGAGGCTGGATGAGCAGTCTCGGCCCGCTTCGGCTCCAGCGCCGATGCCTGGCGTGCACGGGGTGCGGCAGTCAGTGTGTGCCCTCACAGCGCGATATTGGCCTTGGAGATAGCGAGTTCACGCCACGCTTCGAGGAGGTTTGCACGCTCATGTCGAGCACCGTGCCCTTCGACATGGCACGCGGTCTCTTGGAAGAGATGTGCGGCATCACCGCGAGTACCAAGGGCGTCGAGACGATGACCGAGCGACGAGGTGCTGCGCTGCTTGACGTCCTCGCTCGCGAGGCCGAGGACCACTGCCCGTTCGATTCGAAAGGGCTCCCACGAGAGGGAGTGCCCCGTCCAGAAGGAGCCCGTTTAGGGTCGGATGCACCGCGCCGTGCCTACGTCGAGATCGATGGCGTGATCCCGATGACGCGCGTTGAAATCGAGCCGAGTCAGCTCTCGGAAATCGACCGCGCTCGCATCGAACGGGCCCGAGCGAACAAGGTCCGAGGCGGGAAAGGCCGCCGGTTCAACGTGGTCGGCCGGGAGGTCAAGAACGCCGTCCTCTACACCGACGACGACTGCGTAAAGCCCGACATCGGGCGAGGCAGTCTGCTCGACAAGCGTTACGTCTCGCACCTCGGCGAGTGGAAGGCCTTCGCGAAGTCCCTGTGGGTCGAGATGCGGCGGCAGCGATTCGATGACGCCACGGAGCTGATTCTGATCAGCGACGGAGCCGAGTGGATTCGCTCGCTCGCCGATTGGTTGCCGATTTCATGCACGCTGATTCTCGACCTCTTCCACGTGAAGCACCGCATCTGGGAAGCTGCGCATGCGCTCTTCGGCCAGACGTCGAAGGCGTCCGCCTGGGCGAAACGTCAGTGCGCGCGCGTCGAAAATGGCCGAGCGAAGGGTGTCATCCGAACGCTCGAAAGCCTTACGCCCAACGGGTCTGAGGCGCGCGAAGTGGTCCGCTTGCTCGCACACTACCTCGAGTCGAACCTCGACCGCATGGACTAGGCCTCACGTGAGTAATCGTGCAATTTTGGTCGAAGTTGGACTTTAGCCGTGCGATTACAAGCGTTTGCAAGG
>JACKEB010000001.1 GCA_020633205.1 Polyangiaceae bacterium | reverse complement strand
GTCCTATCGTCCACCTGGACATGCATGGAACGCGGAAGCTGGGTCTCCGGCTCTTGCCGAGCGGCGAATACCTCTCGTGGCCTGACCTCGCGAAAGCGTGCCGTGACATCGTAGAAGCGTCCGACAACAATTTGATCGTGGTCATGGCTGCGTGCCACGGATTCAATGCGGCGGTGGAGATCCGGATTCGGGACCTAACGCCCTTCACGTATTTGATTGCACCATCTACGACGGTTTCCGCCGGGCAGGTCGATGCGGCCTTCACAGAATTCTACCGGACACTGCTAGCGACGGGCGACTTCGATGAGACCTGGGAGCATCTACCACCGCAGTACAACGTATTGGACTGCGAGGCGCTACTGCTCGTCAGCTACGCGCGATACGTGCTGGAGAATTGCAAAGGGAAGGGAAAGCGTCAGCGGCTGGAACGCCTGTTGACCACTTTCAAGAACAGCGCCCCCGGCGTCGACCTCAGCTCGAACCGGCAGCAGCTGCGTCAGCTCATTCGCCCCTCAAAGGCGTCCTTTGAACGCTTTCGGGGTAGCTTCCTCTTGGCAGACCGTCCATCCAACCACGGACGATTCGCCGCCACCTTCGAACACGCGTTGAAGCTTGTCGAGCAAGGCCGTCAGCTCTAGCGACGCGCAGTCGACGCCCAAAGCGTGCCACCGGCCACCGGCCAACTACGTCCTCTCAGGGTCGCTGCCGGTCAGGCTTGAGAATGCTGAGGATGACAGACAAGAGCCGACGGCGGGTCGCTCTGTCGGTCGGCAGTCGAAAACCGCCAGGACACGCCGCAGTACGATGCATCGTCGAGCCGCATGACCGCCGTCCTCGTTACGCTGCCACAGCGTGTGACCATCCCTTGTGTGCGGTGGGTTCGTTCAGTTGGCGCTGCACGCTGGCTCGCAAGTCGACATCCTCAAGCTTCTTCAACGTCGCCGCAAAGGCTTGGCGTAGCTTCGTGGCGCTGAGCCGATGCAACACCACTTCGAGTGTGTCGTTCTCGTTGGGAACTGGGCACTCTTCGGTCACTTCGGACACATGAACGCTATTGCGCAACGATTCGACGAGGGCCCGAAGACTCTCGTTCATACCGTGCTGTTGGTCGGCTGACGAAATGAGGTGGCGCGAAACGAAATCCGGGACGTCTCCGAGGATCTCCTTCGTCAGCGGATCCACTGGCGCCGCTGCGACGGAAGAGCCGACCGCGACCGCATGAACCCGGCGACCCTCCTCCGCGACCGTCAGCACGCACAACGGTATCGAGGGGGCGAACGGGTCCCTGAGGTTCGGGCAGTAGCTAATCACCGCTTGTCGGTATCGTGGGCTGGGCATGTTGATATCCGATCTCAGTCGTACCCCTTGATGATCGCACGAACAAGTGCACGCCGGGCAAGCAAAGTGCTCAGGACTGCCAAACGCTCATGCTCACACATAAATTCGGGCGGTAGGCGCATGCAAACCTCCTCGATTACGTCGTGCCTGAGGCTCTCTAGCCGGTCTAGAGCGGCATCCAACTGGTGAGGGGTCACGCGCGCGCGCAGACGATCGGGAAACGGAGCCCGCGCCACGCGCTCGCCGCGTCCGCCTTCCCATGCCCCACCAAATCCCAGGCTCGTGGCGTAGTCGACGAACACGAAGGACGAGGGGCCTTGTACGGGGTCGTCATATCCCCAGATGATATTGTGGGGGTGGTCGTTGTGCTCGGTCTGACCAACCCAATGGTTCATGACGAGAACGGCGGCGACGTCTTCGCCCACCGTGCGAGCCATTGCTGCGCCTACCGGTGAGTCGGATCTGGCCAAGAACGACGCGCAGCTTGCCCATGACCACTGGTGTTCATAACATTGCAGCGAGACACAGGCGTGGACCTCCTCACCAGCTTCCGCATCCGACCGGTCCGTCAGGACCACGGGAGGCACGGCAGCTTTCATTTCGAACGCAAGATCCGAGGCGATCTTCTCTCGCGCGGCGATGCCTCGCCACCGATCACCGAGATGCTTGGTGGGCTTCACGTACCCCACTTGATTGGCGTGGTCCGGAGCGTACGCCTTGTATCCGCCCGTTTCTCCGGCGCAGTCGCCCTCCAGGCTCCCGGCCTGATTGTCGCAACGGAACCAAGTAGCCCCGCAGACTACGGTATCCCGACACTGCCGACGAAGAGATGGACTCAGCACGGGGCAGCAACTATCACAGATTGCGCTG
The DNA here is from genome assembly GCA_020633205.1 of Polyangiaceae bacterium. Classification (NCBI taxonomy): domain Bacteria; kingdom Pseudomonadati; phylum Myxococcota; order Polyangiales; family Polyangiaceae; species Polyangiaceae bacterium. The sequence goes on along the minus strand of JACKEB010000001.1, from coordinate 168 downwards.
CCAGGGGAGCCGGCCCAGGCGGCCGGCGACAATGGGGCCCAGCGTCCGGGACGATTGTCTCCCCGTTGTCTCTTCTGGCCGTCTCGTTGCGTCCCATGCCGTCCCGCACCGTCGCGTTCCCCTCTTGTTTTAGGGTGAATTCGTCAGTGGTTTCGAGACGTAACTAGA